>SLSB01000332.1 GCA_007130675.1 Candidatus Hydrogenedentota bacterium
CCTACAATCAGCACCACGGCTGGGTGCTATGGTGTCTGGCCGAGCATCTGTTTCTCACGCGCGACGCCGAATGGTACCAGAGCGTCGCCGAGGCGGCCGTCGCCGGGGCGGACTGGGTGTTTCGCCAGAGGAAGAACACCATGAAACCGCTTTCGCATTCGCGCGGCTGGGAGCATGGGTTCCTCCCCGCGGGCAGCCTCGAAGACGTCGAGGACTTTCACTATTGGCTCTCGACCAACGCGCTCACGTGGCGAGGGGTCGAGTGGACGGCCCGCGCGCTCGAACGCATCGAACATCCCGAGGCGTACCGGGTGCGCAGCGAAGCCGATGCGTATAAGAAGGACCTCGTCGAGGGTTTCGAGACGATGCGTCAATATGCGCCGCTGGTGCGCCTGCGCGACGGGCGCTGGACGCCGCATTATCCCAGCCGGTTGTACCGCCGGGGGCGCGATGCAGGGTGGATTCGCGAAACCCTCGAAGGTTCGGTATACCTCCTGCTGTCTGATCTTTACCCCTGCCCGGGCCCTGAAGCGGACTGGATACTCGATGATTTTCAGGACAACCGGTATCCCGCGCCGCCGTACGGGTATCTCATTCCGCATTTCGAGAAGACATGGTTCGACCGGGCAGGATTCTCGATACAGCCCAATCTCTTGGCGGGACTGCTGCCGTATCTCGAACGCGACGAACCGGAAGTGTATCTCTGGATGTTCTACAACGCGTGGGCGGCGTGCTACCGTGAAGAGCTGAACGCCATGGCCGAACATCCGCTGCCGGTTCTGGGGTTCTCGAATGCCGCCAACATCAAGACCAGCGATGAGGCCAACGCCATGATGTGGCTGCGGTACATGTTCGTGTATGGCAAAGACGGCCTGTTGCACCTCGGCCGGGCCATCCCGAGGGCTTGGTTCGCGCAGCCCGAGCCGTTCGAGGCGCGCGACGTGGTGACCTATTTCGGAAAGGCCGGCGTGCGGTATGTCGCGGTTCCCGAGCAGAACGCGCTGCATGCTACTGCATATCTGGACCTCGAGGACCCGCCCGAGCGGATTCTCCTGCGGTTCCGGCATCCTGAACGAAAACCCATCGCGGATGTGCTGGTCAACGGCATGTTGCATACAGCATTTGACGCGGAAACCGGGGATGTTGATCTTACGGGCGCGACGGGTGTAGTCGAGGTGAAAGCGCGGTACGGCGAGTGATGGTTTTCGAGGAGGGGAAGGGGGGACATACGTAGGTCGCCCCTGGTCTCGCCGCAATCAGAACAACAACCAGAGAGTCCCGCCCGTCCGCTTTGCAGATACCTCCCGTTTCCCGCAGGGGCTGCTCGATGGCGGTCTCAAAAGCGTATTCGGTGTGTTGTACGGGCACTACTCATCCCCCAGTTCCCCGACCCACCCGGCAGCTTCCAGATGTTTCCAACCCATCCGAAGATGCTTCTCTTGAAAGAGGTCTCTCTTGCGGCTGTTCCAATCGCGCACCATTTGAACCGCCTCATCTTCGGAGTTAGCGGCAGGGTCACGATGCAGGGCAACCCAATGCAGCGACGACAGCAATTCCATGCCGTAGGGCGTTTCGAATCCATCGATCACGCGCGCAACGGACGAAAGACGCCGCCGGGAGTCCTCATGGACACATAAGAACTCGCCAGCCTCTTCGGTTGCATGTGGGAGAAGAGAAATCTCGACATCGGGTTTCTGTGTGTCTCCATACCCGGCGATGAAATGCCCTTCGAGGAGTTCAAGTACTTTATTTAGATTGTGTGCATAGGGTCCGTAGTGCCCTTCTTCATACTGCAACCGAAGAGGCTCCCCGGCCTCCTGAAGGAAGTAGGCCAATTTGTGGATTTCCAGCAATGTCAAACGATACGCGAGGCGCGAATACTGGGCCATCATCTCGATAAGAAGAGCCCTGGCGACCGTAAGCTTAGGGCGCTTAGTTCCCACCGGCATATCGACCGCATCAGGCGTTTTCGAAGGCGGGAAAAGCAGCACGTCAACTTCAGGGAGTCCCGAGAACGCCATCTCGATCATCTCGCGCACACGGCCCCAGTCCAATCCACCCAGCCCACATCCAAGCGGTGGCATTGCGACGGACTCGATCTCTAATTTCTGTATCTCTTGCACGAGTGCCCGCAAACCACTCTCAATGTCCTCATAACGCGATTTGCCGCGCCAATGCCGTTTTGTCGGGAAGTTGATGATATACCGAGGCCCGAACATGTCGCCGGTATCGAAAACGAACAGCCTCCCAGGCTGCACTTCCTTCGATTCACAAGCCCGGCGGTAAGCCTCGTAGTTCTGGGGATAGGCCTTCTTGAATTGCAGAGCAATCCCCTTCCCCATGTGTCCAACGCAGTTCACCGTGTTCACAAGGGCATCGGCATCCGCCTTCAGCAGGTTTCCTTCGGCAATCGTGACCATGGCTGCCTTCTCAGTAGTACCAGTCACGCCGAATATGGACCGGCCGCTTCAGTCTGATGTCAAACCCACGCAAAATATTCTCGCTCTTGGCTTTCATTGCGCTATTCAACACGCCAATTTCCTGGATCCAATCCCAGTCGCACTTGCAGTGTATCAGAAACTCGGCCTGTTTTCGCCGCTGTCTATCCATATCGTCCTCGGTGTCCCGCCACCAATTACAGTATACGGCCTCCCAATCAACTTGGTCGAGATCGCCTGCGTCGGCGAACCAAGACGTATAACCAGCAATACTGTGTCCGTCGGAGAACACGAACTCGGCGCCCGATTCCATGATCCTCTGAACGCTTGTCACCAGATAGATGACCGGTTCTTGGCCTTCGACATAGCCCTGGACCCAACCCGTGTGCAGTTGATAGAGCATTGGCGAACGCGGTCCGAAGTAGAATGCGACATAATCATGTACAACACCACCAGGACCGCATGGAATACGCCGCTCTCGGCGAGCAGCTTGAATGTCTTCGTTGTGGATGGTGCGGTACGGAAGCCCATCGACTGGCGTCGCGTTCGGCGCGAAAAGCGCGGCGCGCCGAAGGCAAGTGACCAGATTGCCAACATGCATGATCCGATAGATCGGCGTAGGATTGGGAATGCGCATCCAATAACCCCCGAAGTCAACCTCTCACGCAAAGACACAAAGGCGCAAAGGAGATTCGCTCCC
>SLSB01000605.1 GCA_007130675.1 Candidatus Hydrogenedentota bacterium
GCCGAAAGGGGGGATTGTTCATGGAAGAGTGGACCGAATCGAAGCGCATCTACGAAGGCCGCATCTTCAACGTGCGGGTAGGGCAGGCGCGGCTGGCCGACGGCGTTACAGCGCCCCGCGAAATGGTCGAACACCCCGGCGGGGTGGGCATCGTGCCGCTCTCGGGTGAGCGCGTTGTGCTGATCCGCCAGTACCGAATCGCCGTCGGGGATACCGTACTCGAGATTCCCGCCGGGAAACTCGAACCGGGCGAAGACCCAGCCGAACGCGCCCGCATCGAGCTGGCCGAAGAAACCGGCTACCGGGCCGGGCGCATCGTGCCGATAGGCGCAATCTATGCCTCGGTCGGGTACACCAGCGAGAAAATCCACCTATTCCTGGCTTCCGGCCTCGAGTTCGTGGGCCAAAACCTCGAATTCGACGAACGGATCGAGCTGGTCGAACTGACTCTTGCCCAACTCCGAGCACAGCTCAAGAACCATGAACTCGAGGACGCCAAAACGGTCGTGGCCGTCCAGCGCCTTCTCGATTATCTGGACCCGCAAACGCCGCGCTGACGCCGCTGCAGAAAAGGGTCGCGCGGTCAAAGTGAGCTATCGAGACATCTCCGGGACGCAGAGGGCTGCAGGCTCAAGTCTGCAGGTGAGCCCTACGGTACACCCGGCGCAATGCATCCCGCCAGCGATTTTGGGTATCAACGTATAGACGGGCAGGGCCAGGTGCCGTTCCCTGCTGACCGAAGTGGACATAACGTGTTTGTTATGAGACACTTTGGTCTGAGTTTGCTGTACGGCGGAAACAATGAGCCGAGAATTGTCCCATACCAATGCCGACATATCGTAGACATCTTCTGCTGGCCCTCTGCCTCGGGTGCACGGCACTGCCGCACACCGCCGCATTGGGCCAACAGCAGTACCCGCCGCTAACCATCGAGATTAGCGCCGACCACCCGTTGTATATCTTCAAGACGGCGGCCGTCCTGGATGCGGACATCGAACGGGCCGCGCGGACAATTGAGCAGACCTGGGCCGACTTGCCCGAAGAATTGAAACCGTTTTCGGCGCTGGGCATTCGGGTGGAAGGGCCCGGCTTGGCAGTGCGCCACGAGCGCACCCGTGCGCTCCTGACAATACTCCAGGCGGCTGAAATTCCCGTCGTGCTCGAGGTGGCCAATGCAGACCCGCGTAGCGCATATCCCCGGGCCTTGACCGAAGAGCTCCTGCACGATTTCGTGTGGGTAAAGGGAATTCGCGCACACGGGCTGCGCTTCGGCGAATACTACGAATTCGGTCCCGATCCTGAATTGAGCCTTCCCGAGAATATGCGATGGCTGATGGGAAACCTCGAAGCCGCCGCGCGCTATGGGCGCCTGCTGGTACTTGAATTGGACGGCCTCGAGTGGCCACGCCTCGCATCAAATGCGTCTTTTCAGGCGTTGTACGACAAATTTCGCGAATGCAGGGCCTACCTGGCGCCCGTGGCCAGATACCGGGGCCGCCATGATATCCCCCGCATAAGCACCGTTTTCGGATTATGGCTCGAGGGGGCCGCCCGGCAATGGGGCGTCGGCCCAACCTCGGCGTGGTATGCCGACGCGCATCTGCTCAGCCCCGGCGTATTCGGGTATGGCGCCACAAACGCCGCAATGCCGTCCGGCCTGTACCGCGGCATGATGCTCAATGGCGCCATGCTCGGCGCGACCGTGTACGTATTCGAAGAAAGCGACGACCTCTGGTTTGGAACCGCGCGGCAGCATTGGAGAAATGCGATCTATCCCACCTTGCGCGATTTGCCCGATTACGGCCTTATCCCGCGAAAAGAGTTTGTGATGGACAAAGTCCGCGTGGCCTTCCAGTTGGACCGTTGCCGGACACCGCTTGATTTTTTCCACATTTTGCGGGATATCGACGCGACTTTTGGAGAAGGCTTTCTGATCCGGGGAGCCTACGGCAAGGAACGCCCGGGCCAAATTGTCGAGATGTTGCCCAACTCGGGCCGGCATTACTGGGTGCCCATCCTCTCGCCCTACGCGCCGCACACGACCCTGCAGCGGTTTGCCCAAGTGGTCAAGCCCGGCGACATGAACTCGGCCCAAGACTGGATCGATCTGCTCGACGCCTACTACCGGCCCGATGGGGCGGGCACCGCCTCCATTTACCGGGTAGGCCGAGCCCTTTTCATCATGAACAACAGGGAAAGCCACCGCACCGTCCAGGATTTTCGGATCCCCAGCGTTCCCGCGCCGGTGCGCGAGGTGCAAGCCCGCCGGACCAGCGAAGGCGTCGAGTTGACCTGGCCATTTCGCGAGTTCGACTTCGGCTACAAAGTGTACCGCCGCTACGGGCCGGATGAGCCCTTTCACCTGGTCGCGGGAGACGTCGACGGACGCCGGTGGAACGACGGGCCGCCCGCGCCCGGCCAAAGCGTCGCTTATGCCGTGACGGCCCTGACAACCGAGAACGAACTGTTCGAGGGAACGGTCGATTTCGGCGAAAGTTTGGCGTTGAGCGTCGTCGAAAGCCGCATTGCCGAGGAAGTCGTGGTGACGCCCCTGGCCGATGCCTTTGAGAGCCGTCCCCTCGCCCAGAGGACGCCCGAGACCGAAGCGGGAGGCGGCTGGTGGCCCACGTTCGAGGGAGTGCCCGAAGACAAGCTGGCCGTCGCAAAGACCATCGTCGAGCGTATCGAAAAACTCGACCGCGCATTTTCCGAGAGAAACCTCGACGAGGTCATGGACCTTTATGCCGACGATTACACGGACTCGGACCAGTGGGGACGCCAATATGTGCGCCGCGCATACCAGTGGTTCTTCGAGCGGTACCGCTCATGCCGCATGACCCGCCAGATTCGCCGATGGGATTTCACGGCCTACGACGAAAGTGAATTGGTGCGGGTGCTGCTGTTCTGCCGGTTCAGTGGCGTGGCTACGTCTGATGCCACCGGTCGTTTTGCCGGCGCGGAAGCCTATTTCCCGCGCACGGACCGCGGCGAGGTCTGGCTGACGTTCGCAAATTACGACGGAAACTGGCGCATCCGCAGCACCGTGCCGGCATTGCCCAATTTCAAAGACATCCTGAGCTTCTCCACCGGGCCGTTTGATGCTATCGAGCTGGGTCCTGATCGGTATGTGCCGTGAC
>SLSB01000001.1 GCA_007130675.1 Candidatus Hydrogenedentota bacterium
CATGAAGAGGCGCCGCCGCGTGACGAGCTCGCCCTCATCGTCGCCGTCTTGCGCGCCAACGGCGCGGTAACATACCAGCCCAGCCTGCAGGGCTGGGAAAAGGGATGAAAAAACGAGCAAGGGCTGAAAGCCCGTTACATCAGCCAAACGCACACCTCCCCTGTGGCGGGGTCCCGACGGCACCACCTGTCTGCCGCAAACAGGCACGTCCGGCCGGACTCCATGTTGTCCCGCGCCTTCAGCGCGGTGTTGGTTTTGGGTATGGATACCCAAGGCTGCGCCACGCGCGGACGCGCGGCTTACCTTGGGCTGCTTTGCTGCCGCGCCTATGGCGCTCCGGAAGGCCATCGCGCTATGGCAAATTCTTTCAGAATACGAATGAGCCAAAGATAACCACCACAGATTCACAAGGATAAACCCAGGCATTCAGAGCCCGCACGTAAACGGCGTGAGGATTTCCGTCTTCTCCTCTGCGATTCTCGGCGTCCTCCGCGCCTCTGCGTTGCACACACCATCGGCCGGCGCGGTCCGGCGGCCGCGGCGCAGCAGGGGGCGTGATGGCACGCGGCGCGCTGTAGATCGCGCCGCTGATTAGATGCGTTCGCCCGACCGCCTCAGCTTTCCGCTACAAGTTCGATCCCGCACAGCAGGGGCGGACGCCGCGAACCCTCGGCGGGGCGCAGGTCAATGCGCAACCGGTCACGGACGTTTATCCCCGAGAACTGCTTGACTACGCCGCGGTTTGGAGCGCCGGCCTCGGCAATCACGTCGAACCGCGAAAGCACCTCGTTATTCTGCAGCAGGACATCAAACACCCGATCGCCGGCAGCAGCCTGCTCAGGCTCGGCGAAATGGAGCCATACCGTGTAGGAGACGTCCTGCGGTGCATTGGCCTGCTCTTCGGCGGGCAAGAGCTCGATCTCGAGTGTCTCGATGCCCAGCAAACCAGAGCCCGCGACCCATGCGGGGGCCGTTCCGCCGCCATCCATCAGCGACGTATGGATCTGGAATCTGCCGCCGTTTTCAGGCGATGCGTGCACCGGGAAATCGGGCGAGGGCCCCGTCTCGCCGGGATAATTCAGCCACAGGGTGCCGTTGTCCGCCATGCGGTTACCGGGGGCCGCCAGGTTGAGTCCGGCCCGCCGAATGGTCTGTCTCGCCGGGCGGATATCGTTGTAGGTCCACATCTCGACATCCGGCATGTGGATCAAGGCAAGCGAGGTCTGGTTTTGATACGAGCAGGTGCAGGTGCGGGTGTAATCGGGCGCATTGAGCAGCCCGTCCGCGGCGATCATGTTGTTGGTGCAGCCCGAACGGAACCCGCTGAGATTGGTTGTACCGCAGCCCCTGACCATATCGGTAACCCCTGCCGAGCCGGACCGGAATGCGAGCAGGTGCGTGCTGGTGTTCAGGGTGCCGCACCCATACGTGCGCCGGTAGGTCCAGCTTACCGGTTCATCGCTTAGCGGATGGCGCCGCTCGACTGTTTCGCCGGTCAGCAGGTGAACCGCGGGCCCCGGCCGGCCGGGAATGATCCATTCTTCGTGTAATGACACCGGCCCCGCATACGATTCTTCACGGTCCCACAGAAACGTGCCGTCGCTTCCACGATGCGCGGCCATGCGGTCCGAGGGCTCGTCGGCGAGCACGCGCTTTCCGCCCCGCCGGCCCGCCTGGATCAAGATGTCATGCTCATCGGAATAACTCAGCCAGGTGCCGAACACGCGGCGGTCGTCATCGCTGCTCCACACAACACCGCCGGTGCGGGCATCAAGCGCCAGCAACTGCGGAGGCGTGTCGGGTTCTTCGCCGCGCCGCTCGAGCCGCTGCATCGCCTCGGGCGAGAGTCCATCAATCATAAACACCTTTTCCGCCGCGGTAATGATCGTGTTGTGGCGGATGCCGATGTCAGCATCATGGGTCCAGAGTACATCGCCCGTGTGGCGGTCCATCACCACAAGACGGTTACTCGAGGTCGCATTCCAGTTTTCGCCGCCCAACGGTTCGTCGTCGAAGATCTGCGGCTCGACGGTGGTGATCAGCAGATCTTCCCACACGCTGATATGACCCCAATCATCGGCCTCGTTCGAGCCCATGGCCAGCGAAAACTCGGAAATCGTCTCGCCCGTCGCGGGGTCCAACCGGATAATCCGCTTGTCATACCGGACGTAGATCCCGTCCGATGTCGAAGCATAGGGACTTCCGATGTAGTTGGCGCCCGGCAGATTGGTCATGTAGACGGGGTGACCGTCCCAGTACCGCTCCTCGAGTTGCAAATTCGTAAAGGGATGCCCAATACCCGGAAACTCGCGCACCCACAACGACCGGCCTGTATACACATCGCGCGCACTGAGCGTTTCGACTCCGGGTAAAACGACCCGGCCGTCGAATACGTGGGGGACGGGGCCCTGGCCATGGCGCGGAAGAATGTCGGCGTTGGAAGGCCCCCCGAACCATAGAATTCCAAGCGGAGCCTTGGCGAGATTGTCCGGCGAATGGAGGGTATTGGCCGCGTCGGCATACTGGTGCGTCCAACGCCCTGCGCCAGGCAGCGGCCCGGAGCGTTGCAGCACGGTGTAATCCCCGCGGCGTTCAACCTTGGCTCCGGGTAGCGTCGCTTCGGATGCCGCTCGGGTAAAGGTCTCGTGCTGGTTTTCGTTAAGCGGCAGAAACGCTTCGCCGCCGTAGGGCCGCAGGGGCGTGAATAACCGCTCGACAGCGGCCGACGTGGCGAGATTATCGAGCGTATCTGGACATGTGACGACAATCAGCTCGGCCAAATAGGGAGGTAGCGCAACGGCAAGCGGATCGTCTGCATGTGCGGCGATGGTGCGCCCATACACGTCCATCGTTCGCAACCGCTCGCGCAGCGAGACCACGGCCTCTGGGTTGCGCTCAAGGACGATGACATGCAAGTCGCCTTGCCGCATCAGTTCCTCGGCCAGACCCGCGGGGCCTGCCCCGAACACAAATGCATATCCGCCGGTGCCCGACGATTGCTCGAGAATGTCGGCAGCCTGCCGAACCACGCCCGACTCGGGCGGGGCAACGGCTTCCGCGCCGGCGGCATCGGTCAGCCGCACCGGATTCGACACGCGATCCGGGCCGAAGCAGTGCACCGCACCTTCCCGC
>SLSB01000138.1 GCA_007130675.1 Candidatus Hydrogenedentota bacterium
TCGCCGAGCTGAATGATGAAGTCGACTTCGCGCTCGCGCATGTCGTCCAGGAATGCCCGCACAAAATCCAGCTCGACCATTCCGGTGCCCGGGCGTGCCCATTCGAGAACCCCGTAATGCACGTCGGAAATGACCCCGAAAGAGACCTGCGCGGGTACGGTCCGATTGTCCGCGTCCTCGGTCGCCCAGGCTGGGCAAGCCAGTCCAAGCACCATCACGAACCCGAGCACCATGGCACGAAGTCCCGCAGCTCGGAAACACGAACAAGTTAGCTTTAACGTGGAAACAATGAAACGTTGCATATTCAATCTCTCCTGATGTCCCAAGTATCGCGGAATTGTCCACAGCAGCCGCTCAGCCCCTTACTCGCCGCAGAGAAATGAAGAGACGGCATCTCGCAAGCATTAGGGCATATCCCCTCCAATTTTGTCAATACGCAACATATCTTACCTAACAAATGAACAAAACTTGAAAAATGCCGGCCAATGCCGCAAGGTAGTGTCCAGAGCTCGAGTGGATGTCAGACTCAGGCTCTCAGGTGGGCTGCAACAAGAAGTTCTTGGAAAGGGAAAAGCACATGAGCGTGCAAAACAAACATTGCGGAACGTGGCTGCTGTCTCTGGGGGTCATGGCATTGTTAACTGGAATCGCGCCGGCAAGCGCCGCCGAGTCCGCGGCCGAGCCCGTCGACCGCATCCAGGCATTCTGCGTCGATTTCAACTGGGGCGAGGGCGGCCCCAACGGTTTCGCCGCGCCGGGTCTTTTTGCGCATGCCGATCCCGCCGAGCATTATGCGTGGTACCGCGCCCTCGGGGTGAATGTGATCCAGACCTTCGCCGTCAGCCACAACGGTTATGCCTGGTACAAGGACAGCGCCGTAGCCCCCGTCCAACCCGGCCTCAGGCACGACTTCCTGAAGGAGATCACCGAATTGGCCCATCGCGATGGTCTGCGGGTTATGGGTTATTTCACCGTCGGCGGCAACACCTATTGGGGGCAGAAATATCCCGAGGAGAGCTACGGTGTTCCGAGCGGCATCCATGTCCCATTCACGAAAAAGTATCTTGACTACCTGTCCGAGTGCATCCGCGACGCGCTGACCAAAACGAACATCGATGGATTCATGATCGATTGGGTGTTCAGCCCGCCCCTCCTCATGGCAGAGGACGAGGTGCGCTGGCTCGAGTGTGAGCAGGAGATGTACGCCGAGCTGTTTGGCGAGCCTTTCCCGGGCAAGAACAATGTCGATGCCGCCCGCACCCTCGAGTTTCAACGTCGGGCGCTCGACCGCTGCTGGCAGGCCATCAAAAAAGCCCGGGATGAAACCCGGCCCGAGGCCATCATCTGGCTGAGCTGCCACGACCTGTCACACCCCCAAGTGGTCGACAGCGCGATGCTGCGCGAGGTGGACTGGGTGATGAACGAGACGCCTGACCCGGAGCGGATCGAGGCCGTACGGGACATGGTCGGCCCGCACACCCGGCTGATTCAATGCTTGTCTGGCGGCAGTATCGAGTACGATGCCGCGCGCGTGCTCGCGATGCCCGAATACAGCCAAATGGGCCTCTACGGCTTCGCGCCATGGCCCGACACCGAGACCACCCTGCCCCCTGAGAACCCCCAGGATGCGACCCAAGTGAATATCCGAAGAAACATCGAGGCGTTGCGAAACGTGTATCGCGGCGAGTGAACGGAAAAGCCGGGAGATTTGACATGCGAAGGGTTAGGATCATGACAAACGCGAGGAATCAAACGATGGCCGGCGGTTTGTTGGTGTTGGCGGTGCTTGGAGTTGGAATCACGGGGCTGTTGATTACAAAGGCGTCTTTTGCGGAAGACGCACAACCAAAGCCGCACATTCATCACGTGGCAATCCGGCCCGGACACGAAACGCCCGAGTCGATTATCGAAAAAGCGGCCAATCTGGTGCCCTCGCCCCGCCAAGTGGCGTTTCACGAGCTCGAGTTCACCTGTTTCATTCATTTCGGTCCAAATACCTTCAGCGGTGTGGAATGGGGGAGCGGCAAAGAAGATCCGGCCATTTTCGACCCCGGCGAAACCCTTGATACCGACCAGTGGTGCCGCATCGCCGCCGAGGCCGGCATGCGGCTCATGCTTATCACGGTCAAACACCACGATGGGTTCTGTATCTGGCAGACACGCTACAACGACCGGTTCTCGGTGCGCGCCATCCCGTGGCGCGATGGACAGGGCGACGTCCTTCGGGAGTTGGCCGACTCTTGCCGCCGCTACGGGCTCAAGCTTGGCGTCTACCTTTCCCCCGCCGACCTATTTCAGATCGAGGACCCCGAAGGTCTGTATGGCAACGAGAGCATCTACCGCCCGTCGGTGATTCCCACCGACCCCGAGTATCTTACGACCGATCCAATGAGAGTGCGCGAAGATCGGCCGGAGGGAGCGCCGGTCTTCGAGTTTGAAACCGACGACTACAACCGCTATTTCCTCAACCAGCTTTACGAGCTGCTCACCGAATATGGCCCGATCCACGAGGTTTGGTTCGATGGCGCGCACCCCAAGCGCAAGGGCGGCCAGACCTACATAAAAGACGAGTGGTTTGGAATGATCCGGGAACTGGCCCCCGAGGCGGTGATCTTCGGCGGACCAGACGTGCGCTGGTGCGGCAACGAATC
Organism: Candidatus Hydrogenedentota bacterium; assembly: GCA_007130675.1. Lineage (GTDB taxonomy): Bacteria > Hydrogenedentota > Hydrogenedentia > Hydrogenedentales > SLHB01 > UBA2224. The sequence goes on from SLSB01000138.1 coordinate 2,652, forward strand.
CGGGCGAACCCGGGAGGCCGAATGGAACATACTGCCGGTGCAAAGCCTCGAAGATTCCGGCAAGGACCGCCCAGACGAGGATGTGGGCGCGCTCGAGCGGATCGTCCTCCCCGAATACGAGGTATACGGCGAAAAACACCAGGCAAATTACTTGTACTACCTCATCCCCGAGATCAACACCTCGATTCGCGCCGGCTGGTTCTGGCGCAACGAACACGAGCAGGCCGTACGCAGTGCCGACGATGTTTTCGACATCTACGAGCGCGCCGTGGGCGGAAACGGTATCTTTCTGCTCAATGTCCCCCCGGACAAGCATGGGCGCTTTGCCGAGCGGGACACTGCCTGCCTGCTCGAGGTTGGACGCCGCATCCGCGAGACCTACGGCGACCGCTCGCTCATGGCAGGGGCCGCCAGCGAGGTCCCGCAACTGCTCGACGGCCGGCTCGAGACCTACTGGCAGCCCGACGGCGGCGCCGGCA
>SLSB01000481.1 GCA_007130675.1 Candidatus Hydrogenedentota bacterium
AGGGCAGTGTACATAGCACAAAGGCAACAGCGGCCACGCACGCCACGGGTCTTCTGTGCCGCGGCAAAGCGGCCATAAGGCCCAAGCTAATGACACCCAGCCAAGCCAAGTGAAATACCGAACGCATGCCTGCGAGCATTACGAGGCAGCCGAAAAACGCCCACAGCGGCCCCCGGCGGCCTGTGCGGACGAAATGATCGAGCCAGAGACATGACAAGGTGAGCAAAGCCGCGCATGGAAAGGTGTAAAACAGCCAGTGTCCGGCGAGCAGAAAAGGCGGACTGGCCATAAACAGGGTACTCGATACGCCTGCGATAATGCGCGACACGCCCAGGCGGCGCTGCAATGCGTATATGGCCGCATACATGGCAAATCCCAGCACGAGAAACACACCGTGAAAGAACAAGGGCGCCGCAATATCGCCGAGCTTCAGACCCGCTCCGAGAAACAGATTAAACAGCGGCGGCTGGATGTGCATGTAGAACAGGCTCTCGAAGAGGCGTGTGCGCAGCAGTTCCGGGTCGAGAAACTGCATGAAAAGCCCGAGGGAATCGGTGATAAACCGCAGCCCCACGGCATAGGCAAGGGCATGTACCATCGCGAACGCCGCAGCCAGACATGCCAGTTCCCGGCTCGAGAGCGCGGGCGGCTTGTCTGTAGATTCACCCATGGGCGGCACGTCCCCACGGGCGGCTGCACGGCGCTGCCGCCGACCGGCTAGAAGCTGTTCTCCTTGGTGAACGCAACGATCTCGTCCAGGTTTGCATAGGCCACGGCCAACACGGTATCCGCCGCGCCATAATACAAAGTTACCTGCCGGTTCTCATCCACTATCGAGGCGCAGGGAAACACGACGCTGGGCACGTCGCCCACGCGCTCGTAAGGCTCGGTCGGGGCCATGAGATACGCCCGTGTGCGATAGCGCACCTGCCAGGGTTTCTCGAGATCAAGCAGGGCCGCGCCAACGCTGTATACGAAGCCCGAGCAGCTTGTGCGCACGCCATGGTAAATCAGCAGCCACCCTTCATCCGTCTCGATAGGGGCGGGACCCGCCCCGACTTTTGTGCTCTGCCAGCCACCGCGCGGTCCGAACACGAACCGATGGCGGCCCCAATGCACCAGGTCGGGGCTCGATGCGTAGTAAATGTCGCCGAACGGTGTATGACCCAGGTCGCTCGGCCGGTGCAGCATGGCGTATGCCCCATTGATCTTGCGCGGAAACAACACGCCATTGCGGTTGAGGTAGGCGATATTCGGGTCGATGAGCTCGAAGTTGTGAAAATCTTGCGTCTGGGCAAGGCCGATGGCGGGCGCTTGTCCGCCCTGGGGCGCATCGGCATAGTGACACCATGTCACGTAGTAGGTGCCATCGATCGGCACGATGCGGGGGTCGTATTGAAACCGGCCGTCAAAATTTGGATCCGGCGCGTCGGGATCAGGCCGCTCGAAAGCAATCGGAGTATGCTCGATGTCCCAGTTCAGGCCGTCGTCGCTGAATCCGGCGTGCAGTCCCGCTTCCATCCGGACCGAATCGACCCGGAACACCCCCGCGAACCCCGTCCCATACCGCACGACGGCGCTGTTAAAGATCGAGTTGGCCGTCGGCACGGCCTCGGGCGTCACAATCGGATTGTACTCATATCGGCGGAACACCGTCTCGTTTGCCATGGAAATCTCCCTGGAAAAGCATGAAACCACGTCGCAGTCAGGTAATTCGGACCCCCGTGTCCCGCCTAGAGTAGCCCATGAGACAGCCCGTGCGCAAATCCCGGCGGAAACATGCCAGTCCCGGCCCCTCGCCGAGCCCGGCGCGGTTGTACTTGACCCGCCTTTTTCCGCGAGAGAGGTGGCATGGGCATCTTGCCCATGATTCATGGCCTGGAAGGCCATGGCGCCTCGGACACCCATGGGCAGGGTGCCTCTACCGCATCAATCCTGGCGCACACCCGTGGCGAACGCACCAACCACAAATAGGGCTATTCCGCTTCTTTCGAGGGATGTGCGGCAGGTTCACCGGTTTCTTCGGCATGGGCCGGCTGTTTTTCCGGGGGGATATCTTTGAGGGTGACGGTGAAAGTCGAGCCTTCGCCGGGTGTGCTCTCGACTTTGACGTTGCCCTCGTAGAGCAGCGTGAGCTTCTTGACGATGGACAGTCCAAGGCCACTGCCCAGGATTCCGGATGTGCTGGGATTCTTGATGCGGACGAAATCGTTGAACAACTTGGCGGTATCTTCCTTGCTCATCCCGATACCGGTATCACGCACGGTGATGGTGACGGAATCATCTTCGCGGCCGATGGTGACATCGACACGGCCGTTGTCTTTGTTGTATTTGACGGCATTTGAGACGAGATTGTTGAGGATGATCTCGATCTCGCCGGTGTCGGCCCAGAGTTCGACGCTGTCGGGCGCGTGAAGTTCTATGGTGATATTGCGTGCGCCAGCGTCGGGCGCCATGGTCTCGATGGCCCGTTGCGCATACGCGCACGCGTCAACACGCTCGAGTTCGCGCTTCTTCTGGCCCGACTCGATACGGGTCAGGTCAAGCAGGTCGCCGATCATTTTGCGCATGCCCTGAATGCGGTCGGTGCATCGGTGCACGATTTGGCCGATGACCTCGGGATTGTCACCCACGGTGCCGTCGCGCACCACGTTGAGGTAGCCTTCGATGGCATTGATGGGGGCTTTGAGTTCGTGGGCCAGCACCGAGATGAATTGAAACCGCACCTGGCGCTTTTCCCGGGCGAGTTTGCGAGCCTGCCGGGCCACCATGAGGTGTTTCGCGGCTTTGGTGACGGTGTTCTTGAGTTCACTGGGGGTGAATGGCTTTGCGAGAAAATCGTAGGCGCCTTGTTTAGTGGCACGGACGGCCGTCTCGATCGAGGCGTATGCCGTAATCATAACGGTCAGGGTCTCGAGGTCTTTCTTGTGCAGCTCCTCGAGCACATCCAGACCGCTGATGCCGGGCAGTTTGAGGTCCAGAAGGAGAATTTGCGGCGGTTCGGCGGCAATCTTCTCGAGCGCCTCTTCGCCGGTTTCCGCCTGGCTGACCTCGAAGGCAACCGACTCGTCGACGTCGGGGATATCAACGGTGAAATCGCGCAACGCGCGGGCCAC
>SLSB01000618.1 GCA_007130675.1 Candidatus Hydrogenedentota bacterium
CGCTCAAGAAATGTACCTCCAGGAAGGGCGGCATAAAAAACAAGCGACTGCAAGCCGGATGGGATGACCAGTTCATGCAGGAAATCCTATTGGCACTGTGACTTTTAGTGCGATTGCCCTGATTTGCGTGGCTTGCGCTGCTGCTGATCATAACGTAGACTACTACTGTCAGGGATTGCGGGCGCGGAGGGTTCAGGTGCGCGCCGTGGCTGCGTCGGCCCTGTCACCAGGTAGGGGGGCTTCATGGTTCAACGTTCGGAGGTGAGAGGGGCCCGGTGGCTCCTGCGGTCTTCAAAACCGTTATGCCGCTTGACGGCGGCGGGTGGGTTCGACTCCCATTCACCTCCGCCACTTTTTTCCGGGGGGTTATGAGCAACCAGTCGAATCAGGGTAAGAACACGGATCCGCGCCGCGGTCTGCCGTCCGTTTCCGCGCTGCTCGAGACGCCGCGGATACGCGAGCTGCTTGCGTCGCATCCGCGCCCGTTGGTCGTCGAGGCCGTTCGCGCGACGCTCGAGGCGTGCCGGGCAGTAGGGCCCGATGCGACTGAAACCCGGGGCGAATTGCCGGTTATCGCGGAGAAGGCCGCCGCGCATTTCGAGAATGTCTGGCGAGACCGCATCCGGCCGGTCATCAACGGCACGGGCATCATCCTGCACACCGGCCTCGGGCGGGCGGTTTTGCCCAAGACGGCGGTGGACGCCCTCGCGCAACTCGACGGGTGCTGCAACCTGCAAATCGACCTCGACACCGGTAAGCGCGGCAAACGCAACTACGTCACGGAACAGCTTCTGTGCCGCCTGACGGGCGCCGAGGCCGCGATGGTCGTCAACAACAACGCCGCGGCAACGCTGCTACTGCTGTCGAGTCTCTGCGCGCATCGCGAAGTCATCGTTTCGCGGGGCCAGCTCGTCGAGATCGGCGGTTCGTACCGGCTGCCCGACTGCGTGCATCAAAGTGGCGCGTTGCTGGTCGAGGTGGGCACCACCAACAAGACCCATCCGCGCGATTACGCCGAGGCCATAACCGACAACACCGCGGCCCTCCTGCGGGTCAATCCCAGCAACTACCGAGTTGTCGGTTTCAGCAAATCCGTCTCGATCGCCGAGCTTGTGGCCGTGCGGGGCGACCGGCCGCTGCTGGTCATTGACGACCTTGGCTGCGGCGCGCTGGTCAATCTCGAAGAATTCGGCCTGCCCCACGAGCCGACGGCGCAGGATAGCATCGCCGCGGGAGCCGATCTGGTGTGTTTTAGCGGCGATAAACTGATCGGGGGGCCGCAATCCGGCATTATCATAGGTAAGAAGCACCTGATCGACCGGATACGCAAGCATCCGCTGACCCGTATGCTGCGCGTGGGGAAGCTCACCGATATGGCCCTCGAACAGACACTGCGCCTGTTTTTCGAGCCCGAGACGCTTCGCGCGCAGCACCCGACGTATCGCATGCTCTCGATGCCGCTCGAACGTGTCGAGGCAAGGGCCGAGGCGCTCGCGGCGGCGTTAGTGGCACTGGGCACGTCCCTCGAGTGCGCGGTCGAACCAGCCGAGAGCGCGGTCGGCGGCGGGTCACTGCCCGATGAGGCTATCCCGAGCGCGGGCGTAAAGGCGGCTGTGTCCGGATTGAGCGCGGATGACCTTGCCCGGCGGTTACGGCACAACGAGCCGCCCGTCATCGCGCAGATCCGCGGCGACCGGGTGATGCTCGATATGCGCACCGTGTTGGACGGCGAAGAAGCGGCCATTGTCGAAGCGTTCAGGCGCATCGTCGAGCATGTGAACAGCACGTAACCGCACACAGCGCTCTGGAGGGAATATGCAGGAAATCGACATCGCCCGCCGCCAGGCGGTCATGGCGCGGTCGCAGAAACTCGGACACTGCATCTGCAACCCCACGCAACCGTGTCCGTGCCCGCCGTTGCTCGAGTTCAACGTGTGCCCCTGCGCGGGGGAACGTCCGCCGCAAAAACCGGGTGCCACCGCGCTGACGCGGCACGTCCGCAAAGCGGGGTGTGCATCCAAGATCGGTCAGGCGGATTTGCTCCAGATTCTGCGCAATTTGCCCGACATTTCAGACCCCCGCGTGTTGCTGGGTACCGCCGCGGGCGACGACGCGGGCGTGTTTCTACTGGATGACGGCCAAGCCCTTGTGCAGACTGTCGATGTCTTCACCCCGTGCGTTGATGACCCTCGCCTGTTCGGCCAGATCGCCGCGGCCAACTCGCTGAGCGACGTCTACGCCATGGGCGGAACGCCCCTGACCGCGCTCTCGATTGTCGGGTTTCCGATCGACGAGCTCGACGGTTCCGTCATGGAAGAGATGTTGCACGGCGGTCTCGAGAAGCTCGACGAGGCCGGATGTCCCCTCATTGGCGGACACAGCATCAACGACGAAGAGATCAAGTGTGGATTTGCCATTACCGGCATGATCGACCCGGTCCGTGTTGTGGCGCGCGACCGGGCGCAGCCGGGCGATGTGCTCGTTCTGACCAAACCGCTGGGCTCGGGCATGTTGTCGTTCGCGGCGCAACTCGGGTTGATCGAACCAGCCTGCCTCGAAGAAGCGGGCACGTGGATGGCGACGCTCAATAAAGACGCCGCCGAGCTTATGCTGAAACACGACGCCCATGCCTGCACGGACGTCACGGGGTTCGGTTTGGCGGGCCATTTGGTTGCCATGGTGCGCGGCAGCCGGCTCAATGCCGAAATCGACCTTGCCGCCGTGCCCGTGTTCGGCACAGTGCCCGAATGCATCGCGCGCGACGTCTACGGCGGCGGCGTCGACCGCAACCAGGCCTACGCCATGAGTTTCGTCCGCCTTCCCGAGGATACCGAGCCCGGCGGGCTGCCGATCTTGTTCGATCCACAGACTTCGGGCGGGCTGCTGATTGCCTTGCCCGAAGACAGGGGCCGGGCTTTCGTGGGCGAGATGCTCGAGCGCGGACACGAGGCCGCCGCCATCATCGGCCGGCTCACGGCCTTGGACCCCGGCCAGACCACTAGCGAGTTGCGCGTGACCAACACGCGACTCGGCCGTCTAATCGGCTCGACGATCCCCCTGATGCCGTCGGCAACGCCGCCGCCAGGCCGTGACGAATCGAGCGCGCCGCTCGAA
>SLSB01000547.1 GCA_007130675.1 Candidatus Hydrogenedentota bacterium
AGCAGCGGCATATATGCAGAAAATCGCACTAATCACGGCCCGAATTGTACCATATAAGGCGGCCTGAATCGCTATTCGCGGCCTATTGCGGCCTATTGCGCGGGCAAGGGTTCGCAGAGTGCCCGAAGGTTCTCGTGCGGCGTGGCAGCGGGTATCTCACACCCCGCGTTGACGAAGTAGGGATTGCCCACTGTCTCGTAGACTTCACGCACCGCGGCACGGATTGCTTCGGGATTCGAATCCATGACCTCGCGGACAGGGTCGAGATTGCCTGTAAGCACGACCTGGCTGCCGAGGGCCTCGCGGGCGGCGGCCATATCGACCATGGAATCGCAATCGAGGATATCGACGTTTAGCAGCGCAATCTCGGGCAGGAGATGGCTGATATCGCCGCAGATATGGAGCCGCACAAGGCCGTCAGCGGCATGAATGGCATCGATGATCTTCTTTTCCCGCGGAAACACGCAGTCTTCGTAAAGTTCGGGCGACAACTGGCTCACGATGGAATCGCCGATGCCGATGGTATCGGCGCCTTCGCTGAGTTGTGCCAGCGCGAACCGGATGGCGTTTTCGACACACCGGTCCATCACGTCGCAGGCAAACCCCCGCTCGCTGGCCAAGTCCACGAGAAAGTTCGTAACGCCGCGGACATCCGCCGCCTCGGCCGCGGGCCCCTCGACCCAGCCCGTGATCGAGTATTGTTTGAACCCGAACACCTTGTAAAGCTGAATGGCGCGGATCGCGTTGCCCATGCGTTCCGAGGTGCGCGGGTCGGGCGTCTCGAGATCGGTCAAATCGCTCGAATCCTCGAGTGGATGACGGACACACTTGGGAACCGCATCATCGAGGTACTCGATTCTGCCCCCGAAATCGACGGTTTCACGCCACGGGTCTGACATGATATCGAGCTGATCTACTCCGAAATCCTCGGCCAATTTTCTGTTCGCGGCTACGAGGGTTTCGCAGTCGCGTGCGAAATCGCCATAGGTCACCCCCGCATAGCGGGCTGCGAAATGCATGAGAATGGGCACGCGCGGCACGCAATCCACCTTCTCGCCGTTTACCATGCCCATATACCGCTCGTAACTGTTCATGCAAAGGTCCCCGATGGTGCTGTTCACCTGATGCATAACCATACAATGGCGCCTACTGCTCGAAGGCGCCGCTAAAGGACGACTGGACCCACACGCCCGCGCCGCGGGACTCGATGGCGCCTCCGGCGGTGTAGTTCGTGTAGGTTCCGTAAAGCAGGTTGCCCGCGCGCCGCAGATGCCAGATGGTGTCGCCGAACAGGTCGGCGCCACGCCATTGCCAGACAATGTCTCCCGCAACCACATCACCGGTCACGTTGAAGAGGCGGCGGCGGTTCTCGCCCGCGAAACGAAGCGCCCCGAAACCGTTGAAGGGACCGCCGGCCTCGGGTTGATTCGATACCGTGACCAAGGCCAACTGAGTCTGTTCGGGACTGACCGCCCCGAAGGTGTCCATGTAAGCCGCGGCCCACGTGCCCCGGAGAGTCCCCGGAGAGGTCAACCGCCGGAATTCGGCATGGCCCGTTCCCGTGAAGCGGTTCTGGGCGCCGACAAAGCGCTGGTATGACCCGAGAAGCACTCCATCGCCCAGGCGCAGGTCCCAGAAAAAGCTGCTGGCGACCCGGCTCATCGAGATTTGTGCCCGCGTGCCAGTAATGCTGCCCTCGTCGATGTTGTAGCGCAGGAAATCAGGCGCATCATCGGCTTCGTTGCGGATCAACGCATATCCAGTGACTTCGCCGCCGCTGGTTACCGTCAGGTTGAACACTGCGACGAAATCCGCTGGCTGGCTGGGCGTTTCGACGGTTTGGTCACGGAAAGAACCGGTCCATGTGCCGTTGATGGCGGTCAGTTCCCGCACCGGCGCGCGCACCCACGTCGCGTGGCCGAACCGGATAAGCGCGTCGGAGGCGTCAAACTGGCCGTATGCCGCCTTTATGAAATTTCCGCCAAAGAAACCAAACCAGTCCACTTCTTTGTCAATGAGATCGACTCCGCCAAACGTCAGGCCGAGTTCGGCGCCCGACACCCCGCCCCGCACAATGTCGAAATCGATCTCGGAGGGCAAGCCCCTGTGTTCGTAGAACGTGCCGCTTCCGCCAACGCCGCTCTGGCCCAGCACCGGGGTGATGGATGCCGTGCGCGAACGTCTCGGAAACCCCGTAAAACCGAAGTCGTCGCTATACGACGCTGCCCACGGGATGTTCTCGTAGGCGCGCATGATTGCCTTGTGCCAGATGGTGTGCCCCGACCGCACCACCTCGCCAGCGTCTCCGCGTGCCACATACATGCCGGCCATGCGGTTGCCCGCAAGACGGACATGCCAAAGCTGGTCGCGATCCAAGCCGCTCGAGCGCACCATAAACGTGGCATCATCGCCCGAAGCTGTCCCGCTCACTTGCACCGTGATGCGGTTCGAGGCGGTGGGGCCTTCGCGAAACACGCGAAATAGAATGCCGTTGCCGCTCAGATTGGAGCCGCTCTGCCGCATGTTCAGCGATATGGCGTATTGAACCGGGCCGAACCGGGCATTCCCCGTGGCGCGGTCGTCTCCGAAGCTTGCCACCCACTGTCCCGTGAACCGCGAATCCTGGGGAGCCGAGCCGCCGGGATCCAATCCGCCCGGGTCCCAAATCCCGGGGTCCCAGTCGCCGGGATCCCAGCCACCGGGCCGATCGCCGGCATCGGGGGGAGTCACTTTGAAGATCAGGCCACCCCCATCGCAGCCCGCGGACAACACGAGAAGTACGACCAACGAAATGGCGCACAGGCTATAGCAGAAAGCGCGTCGCACGGTTTTCTCCTTATGCCGACCCTTGCACACCCTTAGTATAGACACGCGCGTGTCGACCGGCAAGGTAATTGAAGAACACCGGCAGGTCTCTTTCCTATATCACCGGCGCACGCCAGGAACCTCTGCCCAATAGGTTTCTTGAACGGAGGGCGGGGTTTCCACCCGCCGATTGGCAGCGGCGGACCGGCAGGGCCGCCCTCGTTGTTTCCCTGGACCGGCACTCCTCGTGGGAGCCGCAGCGTATCTGCCCCGGTTGCGCAATTGAACCGGATGGCGGATTTCATCC
>SLSB01000544.1 GCA_007130675.1 Candidatus Hydrogenedentota bacterium
AGCCCTTCCGGCTGGGCTGGTATGTTACCGCGCCGTTGGCGCGCATGGCGGGGCGATGACGAGGACGAATGCGTCACGTGGCGGCACCTCTGCTTTCACCGGTGCTTACCCGGCGATTCCGAAATTCACATTCCGGTTCCAAAATCCCGACAGGCATTGTATACTGTGACATGGGCTGGCTCTTCCTTGCACGTTAAGTGCCTTGAAGCGCATTCTATGCGACTTCGCGAAGGCCAGCCCGTTTTGTGTCCGATGAGGTAGTGATGTGACCGGGGTCGGGAGCAACCTGCCCATCTGCAGCATGGGTAGGGCCTTGCTTGCACGGCGGATCGCGACAGTGCTGGATTGGAATGACGCGCCCGGAATCTGCTACGATCCGCCTTTCAGATAACAGCGTTATCGAGAGATGTGACGACTCAGCGGAGAGGTGGCCGAGTGGTTGAAGGCGGCGGCCTCGAAAGCCGTTGTGCTCCTTTTGGGGCACCGTGGGTTCGAATCCCACCCTCTCCGCCATACATCTGTACCCCCGAAAAATCGGGGGTTTTTTGTTGCCTGGGTGCCTATTGGGGCCTCAAAATTGCCTGAATTCCACTGAACGAGTGGGCACTCGCCCATCTTCCGCAGTTTGACCCCATGTAGGCTTTTTCCCCGAGCGAATTTGCCATTTTTTCTCGAAAGTCTGCACTACATTTTGGATTGACTTTGGTTTGTTTGGCAGGAAGAGTCCCAGTCTTTGGAGTAAGATGGCCAGGTGCTCTTCGGGGCGGCTGACCACGCGCAGGCAGAAAGGGCGTTCTGGCGACGACTGCATTCGCCTTGTCGGAGGACTACTTTCGCTGATACACGCGCACCCAATCCACTTCCATACCCGCGGGATAGTGGTCGGGGTTGGTGGGGGCAAAACGATTCACCCATTCCCCGCCGATTTGCATAGAGAATTTGAAGAAGAAGGGCCGGTCGAAAGGCCACTGTTCGTCGCCCTTTTCCGGCACACGGGGGTAGGTAAAAGTGGGTTCATCATTGATGGTGAAGACAATTTGGTCTGCATCCCAGATACAGCCGTAGATGTTCCAGTCATCTGGATTGATCCGGGTCGCTTTTGCTCGCCTTGGCGTGTTGGTTTTGTCTATATGGAGCGTGTATTCAGAATGCACGGTTTGATAGACCCTGTTATCGAAATTGAGGCGTTCCATCAGGTCAATCTCGCCACAGCCGGGCCAGCCACCTTCGGCGCCGAGCATCCAAAGGGCAGGCCACGCGCCCTGCGCGCCCTGTAAGCGCGCCCGGATACGCACCTTGCCATAGGTGAATTCGAACTTCCCCCTGCCGGTGATGCCGGCAGTCAGGTAAGGGGAAGGATCCGAGTCTGTGTCATCATTGACGATTCCCAGCAGATGCAGCACCCCGTCTTCGATTTTCAATAATCGGGGATCATCGGACTTGGTGTTCTGCCAGTCCGCCCCACCGCGCTCACAGCGCGTCCACTTGGTTGCGTCCAGTTCATCCCTGCTAAAGTCGTCCATCCACACCAGTTCCCATTCAGACAACCGAAAGGATTCCGTCGCTTGTGTGTTCACGTAAGGATCATTGACAGCGCACGAAACCGCAGTTACAACACCTGCGCAGAGGCACCACCGAAACGCATTATGCATTTTTTCTCCTTTCGTCAGTATGGTCGCCAATCAAAGGTTGTGAGATTGTAGCACGTACCAAGCAGATAGCCCAATTATGCCCTATAGGGTCTGTGGCGGTCCGCCAAAGCCTTGGTGAAGCGCCCCCACCTTGGCCCAAGGTTCGGCAACATTCTTCTGGGGGCCGTTCAGATTTGCCGCAACCATATTGACCTGACTGCGCACGGCGACCACCATGTTCATGATGAGGGCATCGTGTTCCGCCAGCCGATTCAGGGCTTTCTGCTCGACATACAGGGCGTGGGCAAGATCACGGTCGTTCATGTCCCGCATCTTCCGGTTATTGCCGGTAACCACCCCGAGCAACTGTGTGCAAAAGCCCTGTCCTGCGAATGACTAAGACAAACGGCCTTCACGTCCCTGGGGACCGATACGTCTACGACTTTTCTGTCTGCACTCCACATTTCGGTTGGGCACAAGTGGATACTTCGCAAGACGCGCCCTACTTCGGACAGTGGGCGAACCCACACCAGAGAAAGACCGTCTGCTATTGCGAAGGGGACTTGACGGTCATCGCCTACGACACCGACGAAGATTTCGCAGCTGGGCTTCGCGAGATAAAGGCGTGGAATGAGCGGCAAGGCCACGAGTTTCTGGGGATTGATTGTATGTGCCGAGAGGAAATCAAGCGGGCCTTCGAGGCTATCGGTCTTGGAGACCTGCTGCACCAGCCAAAGAGGAGAACGTCATGGAACTGCTGAAGTCTGATGACACCCGCCGACACCCCGCTCTTTCGGCTCTGGGATCTGGCTTCTCGGAGGGAGATGAGGAGGGGTAAACAAAACGTGAACAAAACAAAACTTGAATCGAATCGCAATTGGCGATATGTTTAACAAAGTTCAAATGAAATCGGAGTACAACATGAGTAAAGGCAAGGGCGGAAGGCCGAAGCTGCCGGATTCTGAGAAGAGGGGCGGGGTTCAGGTTTATTTGACCCCTGATGAGCGAGACTACCTGCGCGAGCTCGGATGCGGAAATCCTTCTGCCGGGGTCCGCATCCTCATAGCCAAGGCGCGTGGCGAAAAAACAGCAGTCTATTGCCTTATGGCATCGGACCCGGACGGTGTGGATTTCCGTCTGACGGGGAAGACATTTCGTAGCCGGGAGGCTGCAGCGGGCGAGCTGAACGACATGTCTTTGCCGCCAGGAGCCAGAAATCCTAGGGTCGAAGTCCTGTTTTGATGCGGTGCGGCAGGTCAAAAACTACTGAACAAAATAGGCACCTTGGGCACTCCGCCTTGCAAGTCCTTATGCCGCAACAGGCGATGGAGAGTCCCGGTCTCTCCGCCATCGTTTCAGCGCATGTCTTTCTTGTGTGGTGTTCACCATGAACAAGTTCCATTCGATTCGGGAAGCGTGGCTTCTGCGTCAGGAGCGCATGAGGGAGACGCTTCGGGCATCTCATGTCTACCACGTTCTG
>SLSB01000597.1 GCA_007130675.1 Candidatus Hydrogenedentota bacterium
AAGCAAACGCACCTTCTGCCATGCGCCGTCTATGGCCCCCCATGAAAAAACGGCCGGCGGATCATCATCACAACCCGCCGGCCTGTCATGTCTTCCATGGTGGGCGATACTGGACTCGAACCAGTGGCCCCCTGCGTGTAAAGCAGGTGCTCTAACCAACTGAGCTAACCGCCCTTGGAGCAATTAAGTATAGCATTTGGCGGGGCGACCCGCAAACGTTGTTTGGGCTCTCACCGCGTATTCTTCAGGCGTCCGTTGAAGCGCTCTCGCGAGTTCAGCGCGTCATTCCGAACTTCCTCTGGCATCCAGCAGTTCGTCCACCTGGGTATGGGTGGAATGACGGATGTGTATGGCCGGTGAACCAAGAGTACCGCTGAGTATGGAGACGTTGCTGATCTGCAGGCCGCGGACATTTGAAATGTCGAGGAGCGGGCCATCGTGTTGGTGGTTCATAACCCGGACGCCATCAATCAGCACCCCGGTGACATTCGAGACCTGCACCGGGACTTCGCAATCCTCGGCGGTTATGTTGCGCAACGTCAACCCGGAATGACCCAGATTGCGGTTACGGGTGCGTACGGCCCTCCTGCTTCTGACCGCATGGATGTTCTCGGCATAGTGGTTTCGATTGATCTCGGTCTCGTATTGTCCGTCATGCGTACCATGGTCGTGCATGATATCGAGCGCATAGGCACTGTCTTCTGCATAGATGTTGCGTACCGTGACGTTTTCGCTGCCATCGGCAACCTCGACGGCGCCGCGGTCCGAGCCGCCGAAACTGCGAATGTTTTCGATGAGAATATGGCGCACCATGCCTCCGCGCCCCGTGACGGAAACCCCATCGCGAGAGACCGACTGGATCACCAGATCACGGACCACCCCTCTCTCGACTATTCCGGATTCCGTCCCGCTCCCTGCTCCTCCGTATCTCTGCAGAAAGGTGCGTGGGCGGTGGTATCGTGAGCTGGCGATCAATACCCCGTGTTGCGTGCTGTTCTTGAGCACACCATTCTCGACCACAAAATTGCCGGCGGAAATCACCAAGAGAGACGACCGGACTTCTGCATCCCGCACTGTGTCCCTGTTGCCGTGCAACTCGAAATCCGTAATCTTGAAGCCTTCGCTGGTAACGAAGAGCAACGGCGTACCCGCAAGATCGTCAGGCAACCGCGCAAAAAGACCTTTCAACGTCAGTGGTTTGTCAATGACCGCCGGCCTGTGCAAGGTAATTGGACGGGTTCGGTCAAAGACAAGGGTGGAGTGGGGCGGCGCATCCTCTATGACCTCATGAATATCGCGATCGCCCACGACGATATATGGCTCGGCCCACGCACCCGATGGGCACCAGAGAGATGCAACAACCAGACAACCCGCTAACGATAGATATCTCATCCTTCTCCTTTTTGGCGATGTTTTGTTTTGCCACGAGCTTTTGCTGGCGCCGCGGTAGAGGCGGGGCGCCTCATGGCCCAGAGTTACAGGACCCGTTGTTGCGATTATCAAGGCTTGGCCGAATGGATTCAAATCTACGGACACGAGGGTCTGATTATGCGCAGACGTGTCGAGGCGAATGCGTGGCACCCGGTCATTCCCGCTGCATCTGGGGCAGCGCCAGAATATCGAGCAGTCCCGCCAGGGTTGGCTTGGGTGAGATGTAGTCCGCCACGGCCTTGATTTCCGGTTGCGCGTTGGCGGGACATGCGAAAAAGCCGACCGCCTCGCGCAGGGGCATGTCGCCCACGGTGTCGCCAATCCCCGCGACCTCGTGCGGCTCCGCATCGAGTTCGCTGAGCAGCGCGCGCAGGGTGCTGCCTTTGTCGACACCCGCCAGCGACAGGTTCAGGTAGTAGTGTGAGCAATTGATGATAAGTTCGGGACCGTGTTGGCTCACAAACGCTTCGACGCGCGGCTGCATCTCGCGCAGAACCGCAGGGTCTTTCGAGAACACCGAAAGCTGCGCTTCTTTGCCGAATTGCATCACCGCTTCGGGGTGCGCGGGAAGCAGCTCGGTCTCGATAAACGCGCGGACGGCGCGAATCCCCTGGATTTTCTCGGGCGTTACGCCGGGGCCGACCCGCGCCCAGTTGTCGTGCAGCGAATAGAGCACCGCGCCGTTTTCGCAGATGGCGGGCGCGCGAATATCGAGGAGCTTCATCAACACCTCGACATAGGGCTGGGGGCGTCCCGTGCAGAGGGTGAGTGGGGCGAGATGGCTCTCGCCCGCGGATGCCGCGCGCGAAAGCCGCGCAAACTCGAAGAACAGGTCGAGTTCCCACGGGACCGACTCTTCTGGGCTTACACAACCATCCAAATCCGTGATGATCCATTTTACCGGCATACAAAAAGTCCTTTTCCCTTGATAAACAAGCAGACAGACCGCAGTGTTATGGCCTATTGCGGAGGGCGAGTCAAACTTCTACCGCGCTTCCATTTCCGCGCGCTCCCACTTCTCGCCGCGGTAGAGCTGGCGATGAATGCGGAACCCGCCGGGACTGATCGTTATCTCGCTGAATTCGCCGAAGCAGCCCTTCGCGCGATGGTGGTAGAAGAACGCTCCGGTCGAAAGATATGCCACGTTGGGATAGCGCGGGTCGCGTGTGTAGCTGAAGCGGTGGACGTGCCCCGCGACATACAACACCCGTTTGCCACATTGGCCCACGACCTGCCGCAGGTCTTCGGCGTTGCGGAGACGGCGCGTCCGGCCGCTGGCGTATACATCCGTTGCGTGAATCACGGGATAGTGCGCGCCCACGATAACGGGGTCCGAAGCGTCGCGGAGCAGCGCCTCGGTAGCAGCGACCTCGACCGCCGAGATGCGCCCGGCCGAGGACAGAAAATTCGGGCACACCGTCGGGACCAGCACCAGCGACGTGCCCCCCGGCAGCATCCGCATCGCGGGGTAGCCGTTGCTCGGGAGATACGGCGCGAAATGATGCTCGAAACGCCGTGTCCGCGCTGCCCGGAAGGTGTACACGTCGTGGTTACCCGGCATGACCGACACATCGAGACCGCGCCGCACGAGCCCATCAACGAATTCCCGAGCCATACGAAACTCGGTCGCGGTCGAGGTCGAGGTGAAATCCCCGGTCAGCAGCGCGGCGGGAATGCCCA
>SLSB01000653.1 GCA_007130675.1 Candidatus Hydrogenedentota bacterium
CCATACACCATAACCGCCGCCTGCAGCCGCGGCTCGAAGGCAAATGCCGTCGCCCCCGTGATCGCCCCAAAACTCGCCCCGACCAGGTAGATGCGGTCCTCGGCAATGTCGTCGCGGGTCAACAGATAATCGACCAGGCGCCGGGTCTCGAGTACGGTCAGCGCCCCGCGCCGTCGCATGGCCAATCCGCTGGCCAGATACCCTGTGCCTTCGGGCAATCGTCGCTCGCCGCGGGTGTATTGATCGAAGGAGACAATGGCAAACCCGCTTTTCACAAAAGGCTCGGCGATTTCGTCAACAAATTCCTTTCGCTGGCCAATACCATGCAGAAAGATCACGCAGGGATAGCGTTCCTCTCCGTTCCGGGGTGTGATAAGCACCCCGGGTACGCGATCTTCGCCCTCGACGCCCTGAAATGAAAACTCGGTGCGCCGGTACGCTTCCTCGATGAGCGGCGCCTCCTCGCGAATAGCGAGCGGAAGCTCCGGATCATATCCCTCGAAGTAAACCGCGTCCCACCGTGCCTTCGCCAGCAATAGCGCGACGATGCCGACGGCAAGAACAACCAGCGTCCAGAATAGAATGCGTCTTTTCATAGCAATGGGTCTCTCGGGCAGGTCTTTTGTGGAAAACCGTTGTCACACTCCAACTATAGCATGCGGCGTGAGCCCACGAGAAAGACGCTGGAGGCCCTCACATCGAAACGAATGGGAGGGCGGCGGGTGTCTCCTTATGGGACTTGTGTAAGGTGTCCGGTGGTCTTCTCAGCCATTGCCCTGACGCTATGCGCACATGGCCTTGCCCGCAGCCTCGATGTAATCGAACATGCCGTCGATTTCGCCTTGGTTGAGGAAGCCGATGGTCATGGCGTCGACGGTGCCGAGGTCCATGACATACTTCAGGGATTCGGGAATCTTCGCGACGACGTCCGGGTGGCCTTCCCCGAGGATCTTCATCCCGAGTACCCCCACATTCGCGTCATGGATGGCCTTGATCACCGGGACCACATCCTCGACGGGCCCGTCCATGTGTTTGCCAAACGGATTGATGCGGATCATGGCCACGTCAACCCAGTCCGTCTGGGGTATTTGCTTCAACGAAGCCATCGTGTGGCAGGATACGCCAAGGGCTCGAATCTGGCCCTTGGCCTTGGCCTCCGAGAGCACATCGCGGGTGGCTTTGAACTGGTCGGGCCAGTCGTCCTCGCCTTGGCGCAGGCAATGCATGAGGACGACATCGAGCACGTCGGTGTCAATCTCCTGGCGGAAGCGTTCAATGTCGGCGCGCACGGTCTCGGCGTCGCGTTCCCAGACTTTGGTGAGAATCATCACCTTATCGCGGGACACAGAGTTTTTCAGGGCTTGTTTCATGAACGGGTGCGAGCCGTAGAAGTCGGCAAGGTCGAAAAAGGTAATGCCGCGATCGTAGGCATACTCGAGGAGCTTGACCAGTTCGCCTTCCGGAAGCTGGGTGTGGTCATTCACACCAAAACCCCTTCCGCGGGTGCCCGTGCCAGTCCCGAGAAACGAACATTTCAGCCCCGATTTGCCCAGTGTACGCATGGTCGTCGCGGTGAGCGGCGCCTCGGAAGCCGGCGCGACGGCCGACAGGCCACCGGTGACAGCCAGCAGGCCGGCGGTGCTTTTTAAGAAGTCTCGGCGTTTCATGCTCTTCACAGGGTCTTCCTTTCGATAATGGGCTTTCCCGCCCGGCGACTACTGCACCAAGATCAAAGTGCGTATGACTTTACGGATAACACGAGGCTGTGTCAAATCCTGCTGGAGGCTGTCCGAAAAGCATGGACAGCATCGAATGGACTGGTTAAGCCTGTTTGAGACCCGTAATTGAGGCTATAGGTCTCATAGGACCTAAAGGTCTTATGGGTTGCGTATCGCGGCGCAGGCTGAGCATCCGCTACACCAGCTATCTCACTTCACGCTTCGGCGTTTCCCACTCCAACTCGAGCCAGTTTGTCAGGTGGCTCACCGTGATCGTTTCGGAGGGAAAGGCCGCGTACACGTATGGATTGCCGTAGCGGGGATATTCGCCCAGATTTACCGTTGCGCCGGTTAGCGTGAGATCACCCGTCCAGCCAAATTCCAGGAGTCCCTGCGAGGGGGAATCATAGGCTACCTGCAACGGGCCGAATTCGAGATCCGCCGCGACAATGGCCTGCCTGAAGTCCGCAAAACTGCCGTACTGACTCTGGCGGCCCATCTCGCATATGTAGATGTTCTGCCGACCGGGCACGATGAGCTCGCGGTTTTGATCTTCGCCCGGTTGGGTTTGCCAGGTGTACGGGTGCTGCGACCGGAAAGCCAGGTAGCCATCGCCGGTGCGCGCAAAGAACCAGCCGCCCTCTTCGACAAACTCATCGAACTGGTCTTGTGGCAGCCAGGCGTGTGTGAAATCCAGCGTTTGTGGGTAATACAGGCCGGGCTTGTCTTCGGCGTTGTAGACAATGATGGCCACATTCTCGTGTTGGGCCACGCGCGGCAGCCACCCTTCACCGGTCCAATAATTGGGGGTTTCGCCCTCGTATTGCGCGGGATGCGTGGTGAAACACACCGCGTTGAGGCCCAGCGTGGCCTGCCAGATCGCGTGCTGATCGCCCCCATAACCGACCCTGTAATCCTGTGCCGTGCTCAGCATGTAGTCCGGCGTGCGATACGTGTAGATGTTGACTTCGTCGCGAATATTGCGGGTGATGTCGTGTTCGTACGCCTCGGCCAGTTGTGGAAGTGTGCCCGTGGCGCGGGCGTCTTCAATGAGGTCGCGGTAAATGGCAAACGGCGCGAAAAAGTCGTTTTCCCACCAGTTGTATTCATAGAGCATTTCGACAAACAGCGGCAGGGTCAGCGGGTGGGCATACGCTTCCATGCTCAGCCAGATCATTCCGTCTTCGAAGTTGTCAAAGGACAAACCCCAGCGCTCCGCTTCCTCGAGCTTAATCCCCATGCGCTGCCGGTTAATCATGTGTGGCCGGTTAAGGTCGTTAGCGATGCTGTAGATAACCTCGGGCATTTGGTAATTGGGGCTCATGGCCAGGCATACGGCGCTGCGGGAGCTGGACCGCGGCGCTCCCAGTCCGAACATCATCCACGTTACGTCGGCGGTCGACTCAGTCTCGGCCCACTTCCTGCGGTGTTCGGAAGAGCGACCGTGCGTACTGCCAAACACCCCGGTATGGCTGTTAAGTGCGATGTCCAGCAGAATCAAATCGGTAACCATCGCTGCGCGAAGGGCGATTTCTTCATCGGCGCACAGATCAACCAAGCTTACCAGCGCCACCAAGTCTTCATTGTAATACACGTTGGACAGCCATTCGCTGAACCCCGTGCGAAACCGGAAATCGAGCCACCGCATGATGCGCGGCCGGTGCACGTCCATCAGTTCAGTCCCGGTCATGCCCGAGTTTGTAAACTCCTCGTCAGGGTACAGTTGTCCCGCCAGATAAGCGCCCGCACTGAATAGGATCTGATGGTTCTCGGTCCAGGTGCACATCGAATCAATGCCCGGCTCATCCGGCCAGTACTTGAAATCAAGCACGGAGTCCCTTGCCCGTGTCAGGAGCTCACTGCTTACGCGTGGATTGTCCGCAAACCAATACAGGAGCCGCAAAATGGCAGGCACCCGGAAATCGGCGCAGTCAATGCGGTCATCCATCTCGTCGAGCGCTGCGTGAAACGATGACTCGTTGGGTGTGCGTCCTGTTTCGAGGCGTGCCAGCTCGGCATAGGCCTCCCGGGCCGGGCCGGTCGCGTAATGCTCGAGGGCCTGCTGCTTGCGGGCCTCGAGCTGCTCTTCGTAGATATGCGCCGTCGAGAACGGCATTTCATCGGGTGTTACGCGCAGCTCGGTGCTGAACGTGTGGGAGATGCCGCCCTGTTCGAACACAAGGTCTACGAAGAACCCCGTCCAGGTGTTGGGCTGCGTGGGCGTCGGCACCGTAGCGATGTAGACGCCGCCACCCGCTTGCTGGAGCGGCTCGGAGGACCACACTTCCCCTGCGACGGGGTAGCGGAAATCGCGCTGCTCGCCGCTGACGGTACCGGTCCACAGCGTCACCGAGGAGGGCGGAAAGGCGGGGTCGGTCTCGACCCGAATCTCGTTGTCGGCGGTGACTTCCCATGAGAATGAGGGCAACGGCGCATCAGCCGCAACCACCGCGAAGAAACTGAACAAACTCTCAGCGAGATCCAGCAGAGAATCTCCCTGCTCGACACCGTGCCCCGTATTGGGCAGGTAGCGCAGCCGCGTCTCCCCGGGAAGATCGTGGACGTAAAATTGCGCCGAATCGGGCAGGAAAAACTCGTCGCCCGTCGAATTGATGATCAGTTTGGGCAGGGACAGCGACTCCAAGTACGAATACGGGTCCACAATACCGAGCAGTTCTTGGCCCCGTTCGGTATTGAACCGGTCGAAGACTTCGAAGTCCACGTAATCCTGTACAGCTATCGAATAACCGTCATACGCCTGGCGGTGGTAGTCCATCTGGGTTTGCATGTTCAAGACATCGATCACCAGCGGCGCGATGGCGCGCACCCGGCGGTCGGCAACAGCCGAGAGCCACGTGGTCCAGCCGCGCTTGGACGCGCCGGTGATCACAAAATCTTCGATATCCACCCCCAGTATGGTCCCATGTTCCTGTGCAACATCCATGGCGGCCACGGCGCTCTTGGTCATGGGAAGCAGGAGCGGCCAGAATTCATCGCCGGTGTTGAGAAACTGGTCAAAGGTGTAGGCGATGGAGTTGTCTTCCGTTCGGCCAACATCGTCGCCGTGGAAAACCAGCGGCTGATTAGGCACCGTGGGCAGCAGGATTGCGGCCGCACCCATCTGAGCGGCGAACTCGACGGCGATCTGCGCTTCGGCGGAAAGGTTCTCGGGGCTCATCGGCGGCGCCTCTCGGTTTCTGCCCCCGCTGATGATCATGAGCGCCGTGTTGGTGGTGATGTTTGACGGCGTAATAAGCACCATCCAGTGCTGCCATTGGCCGGGCGAGACTTCGTCCGGCCGGAACGTCTGCGACTTCAAATCCAATATGGTAAACGTGATGGTCTGCCCTTGGTAGGGGAAGGGCACGCTCGAATGAACGCTGTAGCTTGGCGGCCCAGCCTGTTGGATATACCGGGCCAGTGTTGATGCCGGCGCCACGGTGATGTAATCCGTCTTCACTTCCGTGTCGGAACCGTAGCGGTTGGTAACCGTAAGCGATACTGTGTAGACGCCGTCCGTACTGTACGTGTGGGACGGATTGCGTTGCGTGCTGACACTGCCGTCTCCGAAATTCCACGACCATTGGGTTATGGGAGCCGGGCCCGCGTGCGACGTGTCCGTAAACTGAACCAACTGCCCGACATCGACATCTTGCCTGTTGACCGTGAAGTCTGCATTCAGGGTGTTCTCAATCACCTGGATGAAGTTGGCAACGGTGGAGGTATCTCTCAGGCCGTGTTCGTCGGTTACGGTCAGCGACACCGTGTAGGCCCCGGGTTCCCGATACACATGCGCGGGATCGGGCTCAGTGCTCGTAGCGCCATCGCCGAACTCCCAATACCACTCGGCGATGGGAAACGTCCCCGGCTGGGACTCATCCTGAAACTCGATAGACGCACCAGCCGGGCCGAGCACGGCCTCCTGAGGCGTCGCGGAAAACGCCGCCTCTGGACCTTTCGGGATTATGGTGATGTAATTCTGTTTCGTCCTTGTATCTTGACCGTGCGCGGTCTGAACCGTCAAAGATACCGTGTATGTGCCGATCTCGGCATAGGCGTGTCTGGGATTCTCGGCCGAACTTGTCTGGCCGTCTCCAAAATCCCAGGCGAACGCCGTAATCGGGCTTGTGCCCGCGGCAGATTCATTGCGAAACCCGATCTCCTCGCCGGGAACGGTCTCGACAACTGCCGCGGTGAAGTTTGCGGTGGGCGGGCGCTTTGCCGTTACCGAAATGTACCCCTGCCGCGTCAACGTTGCCGTTTCGTCGCCGTTGGATACCGTAAGCGACACATCGTAGGACCCCGCGGACGTATAGGCGTGCGTGGGGTGGCGTTCGGTGCTCGATGTGCCGTCGCCGAATTCCCACAGCCAACTGTTAATGGGCGGCGCGTCCGTGACAGCTGTCGAGTGGTCTGTAAACTGTAGTTTGTTGCCGGTAAAGGGCGCATTGTTGTCTACAGAGAACGCCGCACCAAGCTGCCGGCTGGCCTGCACCGAAACTTGCACCCGGGAGGCCCCTTCGGCCGTCACGTTGACAGTTCCCGCATTCAAGCCTGCGCCCATCTGGCTGCGATCAATCGTTACCGTGATGGTCGCAGGATCTGAGGGCCCCGTGCTTGTGCCTGTCTCAGGCGAAACCGAAATCCAGTCAGCGCTGCTCGTGACCCGGAATTGTCCGAGCGGAACGCGTGTATAGTTTTTTCTGACCTGGAAGCTCAGCGAGGTCTCGGCAGTGCCGAAATCCAGAGTCTTCGGGGAAACGATGAGGGCCAGGGACGCGTCGGGAACGCTTGGGCACCCCAAAAAAGCTGTCGCGCAAAACACGCTGAGAACAACACTACCCGCCGCAGTCCACAATCGCGCTGTCATGAATGAAACCCCTCATAGTGACGCCGCATCAGACCGCTGCGGCATGTCTGGCACACCCATTGGCCGGCGGTTTGCGCTCCGGCCACACCTCTCCATGATGCCAATCACCGCTCGAAACGTCAACAATTATCCGTCAGCCTCATGCAACAGTCCGGAAACCGCGGATCTTCCAACCCTCCCCCTTTCTTAAGGCTCCGGTAGATTTGCGGTGCGGCGGCTTGCCCCGCTTTGGTTTCGCCCGGCTTGCCGAGCGGTGTGTCCCTTGCACGATGCGGTAATCGGGACGCTGGTGGCGTTAGGTGCTGATTCTGGCTTCGCCGATGTATCCGGGGATGGAGATCCATCCAAACATGGCGGATTGGATGCTCCAGCCGAAATCCTACCACTTTTTGCGGATAGGAATACCTGCCTGGATGAGTTCGTGCTTGATCTGGGCTACGGTATATTCGCCGGTATGCACCATGCTGGCGACGATCGCGGCGTCGGCGTGGGCCTCAGTGAAGGCATCGGCGATGTGTTGGCAGGTCCCGGCGCCGCCCGAGGCGACGGTTGGAATGCTGGTGTTGGCGGCAATCAAACGGGTGAGATTCAGCTCGTAGCCCTCTCGTGTGCCGTCCGCGTCGACCGAGTTGACCACGATCTCGCCCGCGCCGAGGTCTTCGGCGCGCCGCGCCCACTCGAGGGCGTCCATCCCGGTGCGTTCACGGAACCCGCGGACGGTGATCTCATAGCCGCTTGGGCAGGTGCGCGTATCGTCCGTGCGGACGGGATCCATCCCCACAACGATATTCTGCCGGCCGAGCGCGCGGGCCATTTCGGCAATGATCGGGGGATTCTTGACCGCGAGAGAATTGACGGAAACCTTCTCGGCGCCGGCATCCAGGACGTTGTACATGTCTTCGATGGTGTGCAGGCCGCCGCCGACGGCGAACGGAATGTGGATGACCTTTCCAATCTCGCGAACCATCTCGATATCGATGGGGCGGTCTTCCGCGGAGGCGGTGATGTCATAAAAGACAAGTTCATCCGCGCCGCCGTCACTGTAGGCAACGGCCAACTCGATCGGATCGCCCAGCTCGATGTTGTTCTGGAACCGAACGCCTTTTGTAACCTTGCGATCGCGAATGTCCAGACAGGGGATGATGCGTTTTGTCAGCATGTTCCGTCCCACCTGCTGAAATTGTCCAAGAGTTGAAGGCCGATGCGGCCGGACCGCTCGGGGTGAAACTGCGTGGCCACGAGATTGGCTTTGCCCGCGACCGAGGCGAACCGGCTACCCGCATACTCGGTCTCGGCAAGCACATATTCAGGCACCGTCGGCACAGGGTAGTAACTGTGCACGAAATAGAACTCGCTTTCGTTCTCGATCGAGTCAAAAAGCGGGTGTTCGCGTACTATCTCGACCGTATTCCAGCCCATTTGCGGAATCTTGCACAATGGACTGTCCGGGGTGAACTTGTGGACCTTTCCTGGTACCAGCCCGAGGCAATCCACGCCCCCGTCTTCTTCGGAATGCTCGAAAATGACCTGCATGCCCAGGCAGATGCCCAGAAACGGCGTGCCGCCGGCCACCACCTCGCGCAAGGTATCAAGCAAGCCCAGCTCGGCGAGATTCTGCATGGCCGAGCCTGCCGCGCCAACCCCCGGGAAGATAACCCGTTCGGCTGAGGCAATCTCGCTGGGCTCGCGGGTAATCTTGGCAGGCGCCCCGAGATGCTCGAGAGCAAGACGGACGCTGGTCAGGTTGCCGGCACGGTAATCAACAATGGCGATCACGGTACACTCCCGTTTGATCTTCGTCAGGGTGCATTCAGAAAACACAGGGATTCGGGCGCGCCCCGAACCGCAGTACTATACGCCCCCCGCGAATCCAACGCAAATCAAGCGACGCAGCCGCCCCAGGGCAACTGCGCCGATGCTCCTTGTTTTCGCCGGCGGAATAGCATAGAATGCCAAATGCATATTCGCTTGGATCGTTTACTCAGCCATTGTGCCGCATTTCGCAATTCTCCGACGATGGGACGACCGAAGCGTAGCACTAACAATGGGTTAAACATTTTTACCGTTTTGACAGGCCCAAAGTTCCGTGTTAAAGTGTTGCGTTAAGATGTGTGTAGCAGGCAATGTGCCTGGCAGCGTGACCTTGCGCATCAAGTACTCTGGCAGGGGCAAGGCTCTACCTGAGGAGAAGGGTGGTGGCTAGGTTCGAGTACAAAGCGATGGACAGTGCCGGCAACGAAACGTCGGGTATTGTCGAAGCTGAAACGGAAAACGACGCGCTTAACCAGATCGGGCGGCAAGGGCTGTATGTGACCTCGATTCACAAAGCACACCTCGGCACTATGCTGCGCCAACGCTGGAATGAGCAAAAGGAGCTGCGCCGGAAATATGCGGAACAGAGGCGGGCGGAAACACGGCGAAAACACCCGCGCCAGCGCCTTGTCGTGCGTTACAAGGACGGCCAAATACGTTACGGAGTGTGTTTCGCATTGAACCCCCGGGAGACAGGATTCCATCTGGATGCCATGACGCGCGAGGGCACCGCCACCGGCGAGACCATTCAGGTGCGTTTTAACGATTTGAAAGCGGTTTTTCAGGTCAAAAGCTTCGACGGACACTTTGATTCCCATCAGAAATACCCTGAATACCATCCCGAGGGCGGGGAACGTGTCTGTGAATTTCAGGACGGAGAAATCGTCCGGGGGTTCACGCTACAACCTTACAATACCGAGGATCAGCGCTTCTTTCTGATTCCCGACGATTCATCGAGCAACAACATCTCGATGTTGATCGAACGTTCGGCGCTTGCGCACGTGTACACCCCCGAGGAATACGAGGCGAAACGCCTGCGCGACATCGAGGAACGCAGCAAGGACGACGGCGCCGGTGATATGACCCACGAGGAATCGATGGGTGATTTCTATTTCGAGACGCGCAACTACCCGGCCGCCCTCGAGCAATACAAGGCCGCAACGAAGGCGCAGCCGCGCTCGAACCGGCTTCGCAAGAAGATCCTGGCCACGGAATACAATATTGCGGTGCAGTTTATTAAACGGCGCGATTATGAAAAAGCCTTAGCTGGAATGCAGAAAATACTCGAGGCAGACCCATCAAACCCACATGCACGTAAGAAAGCGTCACAATTACGTCGCATTATCGAAAAAGAAAAACACAGACAACCCTCGGAGTGACGCTGCGGCGGGCAAGATGAAAGCGTTTCCCCTCAAGGACGAGTAGATGTTAATTGCGATCATATCGGATCTTCACGCCAATCTGGAGGCGACTCTCGCCGTTTTTGAGCGTATCGACGAGCGGCGCCCCGACCGTATCGTGTGCCTGGGAGACCTCACCGGCTACAACGCCAACCCGAATGAGGTCGTGGACATTATCCGCGAACGCAATATCCCGACAATCATGGGCAACCACGATGCCGCGGTCTGCGGTCTCGAAGACCCGTGGTTTTTTCGCGCAGCTGCGAAGAAGGCCATCGAGTGGCAGTATGAACAGATCCGCGACGACAACCGGCGGTGGCTTGCCAGCTGCCATGAGCAGATTGTGTTTCACGCAGATTGCCTCGGAGTGCATGGCTCGCCCAGTAACCGCGACGACTATATCATCGACTGGCTGGACGCGGTACGCCAGTTGGAGTACTTGAACGGCCGCGAGATCAATGTATGCTTTTTCGGGCACAGTCACCGGGCCTCGTTTTTCAGCGAAAAGGGCAACAGCGCGGGGGCCAACCTCAATGGGGTATGCCAGCTCACCCCGATGAACCGCTATTTCATCAACCCCGGCGCATTGGGCCAGCCCCGGGACCGCGACCCCCGGGCTGCCTTCGGCTTTTTTGATACGGATAACCGAACCTTCGAGTTCTGCCGGGTCGAATACGATATCGATTTGTGCGCGCGCAAGATCATCGATGCTGGTTTGCCCATCGAACTCGCCCGTCGTCTTTCTAAAGGAAAGTGAGACCCTCACCGTGACGGTTCGCGAGCAAATCGAGCAACGCGAGCGCGACACGCTTGGCCCCTATGCCATGCTGGCGGCGAACAGCCGGGGACGCGCCGTCGAAGAACCCGAGCATGCTTTCCGAACTGCATTTCAGCGCGATCGCGACCGGATCATTCACTCGAAGGCCTTTCGCCGGTTGAAGCGCAAGACTCAGGTTTTTCTGGCGCCCGAGCGCGATCATTACCGAACGCGCCTGACGCACACCCTCGAGGTGGCGCAGATTGCGCGCACCGTCGCGCGGGCATTGTTTCTCAACGAAGACCTGACAGAAGCCATTGCGCTCGCGCACGACCTCGGGCACACCCCCTTTGGCCACGCGGGCGAGTTTGTGCTGAACGAAATATGTGCGGAGGGATTCAACCACGCATCACAGAGCCTGCGCATCGTCGAAAAACTCGAGATGGCGCGGCGCGGCCCCGGCCTGAATCTGACGTTCGAGGTGCGCGACGGCATCCGCAATCACTCGAAAGGCAAGAGCATTATCCTCGGGAAAGACGAACCAAGCGCGGCCACGCTCGAAGGGAATATTGTGGCTGTATGTGATGCGGTAGCCTACATCAGCCATGACATTGACGACGCGATGCGCGGCGGGCTTATCCGGCTTTCCGATTTGCCCGCGGCAGCGGTCACTCATCTCGGCGAGACACCTTCGGAACGCATCGACAGCATGGTGCTGGGCATTATCGAAGGTTCGGGAAACGGCGCGATCGCCATCGTGCCCGACGTTCGCGAGAGCATGTGCGCGCTGCGCGATTATCTCTACGCCGAAGTGTATCCGTGTGCAACCATCCACCAGGAGATCGCAAAAGCCAAGAAAGTCCTCCGCGAACTCTTTGCCTATCTTCTGGCCAATCCGCCGATGCACCTTCTGAGCCCGGCAAACGGCGACGATGCGCTCGAAAGACGCATCGTCGATTTCGTTGCAGGCATGACCGATTCGTACGCACTGGAACTCTACGAACGGCACCTCCTGCCGTCTTCCTGGAAAATATGACCAGCCTCCCCCCCATCGCTGTGGTTGCGGGGTCCGGAATTGACCTGCGCGGCCTATTGGACAATGTGCGTTGGGAGAAGCCGTTCTCAGCGTTTCAGTCGCTTGCCTCCGTTTCGGTGGCAGGGCATTCGGGCGTCTTTCTCGAGGGAATGTCAGAAACCATACCGGTGATCGTGCAGCAAGGGCGCTGTCATTTTTACGAAGGCCTGAGTTATGCCGAGGTAACGGCACCGGTCCAGTTGCTTGCCTCACTGGGTGTCGAGCGCATTGTTTTCACCAACGCCGCGGGCGGATTGAAGGCGGAACTCGAACCTGGGTGCCTCATGGCCGCCGAGCGCATCGAGACATGGCCGTACCGGGGATGGCCCAACCGGCCTCGGGAAATCGTGCCGCA
>SLSB01000573.1 GCA_007130675.1 Candidatus Hydrogenedentota bacterium
CATGGGCTTACACCCATGGCTACTCACATTGGACCCCTGCTCGGGGTCCTCGCGCGCGGGGTGCGACCCATGGGCTCGCGTCACGCAGGCCCGGGTAACTCTTGGTTCCGGCTACGCCGGGTTGGGATGAAGAAAGATCAAAAGAAATAGGGATATTCTTTCCGAATAGGCGGGGTATTTGCCGTCCGGCTCTGTCAGCCGTCGAAGTGTGCTTTCAGGGCGTTGACGTAGGCCTCGGCGAACCATTGCCGCCATTGCGGGTCTTCGAGGCGGGCGCAGTCGACGGGATTGGCCATGTTGGCGCATTCCACGAGGATTTTGGTCGGCACCATGGTGTTGCGCAGCACGGCGGGGACAAAGCTCGTGCCGTTGCGGCGGATCTGCGCGCGGATGGGGGCGTTCTCGTGGCGCTTGATGCGCTTCTTGCCCAGTTCATCGAGGAGCACCATGGCGAAATTGCGCGAAAGGGCCTCATCGCGCCGCCGCTCGGCCTCGGTCGAGCTGGCGTAGTTCTGCTCCTGCACTTCTCTGTACCTGTTGTAGCTGGCCAGGGTCAGCGCGGGGGCCTCTCTGTCACGGCGGCCTGCCGCGCCCGGCACGTAAATCATCGTACCGCGCAGACTCGGGTGCAGTTTGTCGCAGTGGATGCTCGTGAACACGATCTTCTTCGGATCTGTGCCGCGCGCGACCTCGTTCCGGTAGATAGAATTGACGAGATACCACCTCAGATTCAGCGAGAGCCTGTCCCCGTCAAGCTCGCGGTGCGGAGGATTGGTCAAGAGCACTTCGTTCTTGTCATGCGTAAACCGTGTCCGGTCAGTCGGGGTGAACCCTTGGACGGTGTCCTTGACGGTCATGTAGACGCGCGCTTGCGTGGTTGTCTCGAGAATCTGCTTGATACGGCAGGCGATGTCGTAGTTGAGTTCATCTTCGTACAAGCTGAACCGGGCATCGACGGTTTTCGCGCCGTGGTCGCCGCCTCCGTGGCCCGGATCGAGAATGACCACAACGCCTTCGAGGTCCTTGCTCTGCACCGCCCCGCGCAGCCGCTGCGCTTCGCGGACGACCGCCTGGTACTCCTGGAATTCCGCCGACCCTTTCGGCATATAGGGCGCCGAGAGCATCTCGACGGGGATCTTGATCTGCGCGCCGACCGGAATGGCGTGCTCGTTTCTGATACCGCTGCGTTCCATGACCACCCGGCACGCGGCCAGAATGGCCGCGGCGGCCGACTCACGCACATCGACGTCCGTAAACCGCGCCACGACATCGGTGTAGAGCGCCTCGCCCTGCTTCAGGCGGTACACCGCATACGCGCCTTCGGCGTCCCGGCCGTACTCGAGGGCGCCCGCGGCAGGCGTGGCTTCGAGCGTCAGCTCGTGCAGCGGGGTATCGACCGGTTCAGGGGCCAGCACGAGCGGGGGCGCCACAAGCCAATCGGGCGGCGCGGGGCGCTCGCCGGTGGGCTTCCTCAGCGCTTCGCGCAGCAATTCTGACGGAAAGAACAGACGTTGGCCCCGGTAGAGCTTGTCTGTCTCGAGCTCATTGACGCGCATGATTTCTTTGTATGAACTGCCCCGGCCCGTGAGCCATGTGCAGAGGGTCCAAAGCGTTTCCTGGCCGCCATCCCCATCGAACAGCACATAGTGCGTCCACCCCTCGTTGGTGACCGCGTCGTATTCGAATATGGCGAGCAGTACCTCGCGCTGGGCAGATGGGCTCAGTTCGTCGAAGGGCACGCCGACGGCGCCCGTTACCCTCTGGTATTTGCTCGAAGTGCCTGGGCTTGCCAGATACCTGGCGGAAAACGCTTGCAGTTCGGGGCCGGTCGCGCGATTGTACTCGAGAACGAGTGTGCGGCCGTTGCGGATCGAAGCGAGTACGCCGTTCTCGAGCGGCCTGCGCACGACATCAGCTTGGGCGGTTGCGCCAGCCAGCATGGTTACGAGGGCGGTCGTCAAGAATAGACGTAAATTGTTGACGGCTCTGGGTCCAACGGCTTCGTTTTTGTGAATCCAGTTCATGGGATGGTCACCCGGCGTGCGCGGCGTCGAGGCCTTGTTTTTCGCCGCGAGAACAACGTTTATTGTCCAGGGTATATTTCGTGTAGACGTTGCCAGACATATTCCGTGATAGCCTTCGAAGTCTCGGAATCCAGCTTCACAAAACGCACGCCAACGGTCAGCCGTCCGTCGTTTTGGGGCGGCTGTGGTCGTTCCACGTGCATTACATGCCCATGAATTGTCCGTGTCCTATCGCATGGGATAGACAACGTGATCTCGATGTTGCTGTTGAAATCGAGCGGCGCATCCGTCTCAAGCAGCGCGCCGCCGCCGCTCAGGTTGGTAAGCGCGGCGTCGTATTTTCGCACATGGTCTTCCTCTTTGACCTGAACGGTCAAATCGGTCGAAACCCGGCAGGTGTGCCGATGCTGCATGCGGTCCATGTCGGTGGGCCGGCGTATGAGTATCTTTCCGGGATGCTCGAGCGGTCCGGCCTCGACTTGTGAGCGGTAACAGTTGAAGCCCTCCTCGTCGTGAAACTGCAGCTCGAGATGCATTCCCGAGGCAGGATAATCCACTCCAGGAAACGACATGGTGATACGGTCTTCGGATACATCTAGAATGCGGCTTAAGAAATGCTGCCCCATCAGGTTGACCAGGCACTCGCGCCCGCGTTCTAAATCCGGCGTCTCGTTTTCGACCGCTTCCCCATTCACCATTGAACGAGCTCCTTCCAAACTCGTGACCATTCTAGCACAGGCCGCCCCGCGCGTCAAAACCTGTGAATACTGAACCCATGTCAAGACACAACCAGGTTCCAGTCAGAGTGCCCGGATTAGCCGGGCTCCGTAGCAGCTCGGCCGGCGCGCCCTTGCCTATCTCTTGGCAAACCCGAGGAAAACTTAAACCACCACGCAGCGGAGAAACCGAGGTTCGATAGATGCCCCGGATCTGCAGTCCGGCCCTTCTGGGGGGGGCGGTATAGTGCCGCGCCTTTGGCGCTCCAGACGCCAACGGGCGGCACCTTTTCGTTGCGCTTCCTACTTCCATTTCCATCTTACCTGCGTATTGTTTCAGTGCTTGGGCCGGCGACCAGAAAGC
>SLSB01000342.1 GCA_007130675.1 Candidatus Hydrogenedentota bacterium
CATGCTGTGGCGTGGTCTCCTGACCAAGCCACTCTTACGACCGCAAGGTCTCCAATACGCAGTGCTTGCCGCCGTGCTCCCTAGTCCAAATCCGGCACATCCATCCAGCGTCGCTCGCTCCACGACTGTAGCCCGAGTTCGGCAAGCTGCACGCCCTTCGCCCCTTCTTTGAGGTCCCACTGGAACGGTTCGTCTTTGACCAAATGCCGCAAGAACAACTCCCATTCAGCCTTGAACGCATTGTCATAGGGCTGGTTGTCGGGCATGCGCATCCAGTTCTCGTAATAGTCGATGGGACTCGGAATGTCGGGGTTCCAGACCGGCTTGGGCGTAGCCGATTGCGGCTGGACGTAACAATCGCGAAGCCCCGCGACGGCCGAGCCTTTCATGCCGTCGACGTGCACCGTCAGCAGGTCGTCGCGCCGCACGCGCGTACACCACGACGAGTTGAAGTGGCAGATGATGTCGCGATCTGTAATAAACGTCGCGTAGGCGGCGTCATCCGTATCGCAATCAAACGGTTTGCCGCTCTCGTCCCAGCGTCTCTTGACGTGGGTCGCCCCCGTGCAGGTCAGCGAGGTGATGTTGCCGAACAGGTTGTCGACGAGATAGCGCCAGTGGCAGAGCATATCGACGATGATGCCGCCGCTTTCGGCTTTGCGGTAGTTCCACGAGGGCCGCTGCATGGGTTGATCTTCGCCCGTGAACACCCAGTAACCGAACTCACCGCGCACCGCCAGGATTTCGCCGAAAAAATCGGTGTCCAGCAGGTATTTCATCTTGAGGAAGCCCGGCAGCCACAGCTTGTCCTGCACCACGCCGTGCTTGACGCCCGCTTTCTTGGCAAGCCGGTAGAGATCGTACGCCTCTTTCGAGTTCGTGCCCGTGGGCTTCTCGCAGTACACGTGTTTTCCCGCCTTGATGGCTTTTTTCACGCACTCGTACCGGAACAGCGTCGTCTGCGCATCGAAATACACCGTGTATTTCTTGTCCGACAGGGCCGCATCGAGGTCGGTGGACCATGGCAGCCCGCCGTGGGCCTCGGACAAGGCCTCGAGCTTGCTGGCATTGCGCCCGAGCAGCATGGGCTCGGGCATGATCGTTTCATCCGCGCCGATCTTCACGCCGCCCTGCGCCCGAATCGCCAGAAGCGACCGGATCAGGTGCTGATTGGTTCCCATGCGCCCCGTGACGCCGTTCATGACGATGCCCAGTGTGTGGGTCTTCATGGTCAAATCCTTTCTTTCTGTTGCATAATCTTCGACTCGCGCACTCCCGCTGTGGCGCGGTCTCTTGACTCCCGCTGTGGCATGGTCTCCTGACCAAGCCACTCCTCCGACCGAAGGTCTCCAAACGCCGCCGCCCGGCGCCCTGCCCTACGCGAAGAACGTCAAATACGGCCCGCCCTTGCTCTCGCGCTGCAAATACACCGCCAGCTCCATGGCATGGTAGTCGCCCCACATCGACGACTCCCCAAACGGCACCTTCTTTCCGCGCGGCACGTAATCCCATCCGTTCGGTCGGTGGTAGACCGAATGCAGCAGCAGACCATGGTGTTTGGTGTCCTCGGAAAGATACGGCGGAGCGAACAGGGTCTTCGCGACGGTCAACCCTGCCTGGTAGTACTTCTTGCCGTCGCCCTCGAGCCCGAGCGCATGCCCCAGCCGCAGCAGCCCCTGTGCCGAAATGGCCGCCGCCGAGCTGTCGATGGGCTCGTGGGGGTTGTCGGGTTTCGAACGTTCCTTGAGATGGCGCGGCATCTTCGCCAGTCCCGGTGCGCCGGTATCCCAATACGGCACCCCGTCGAGCGGTGTGTTCTCGATGTAGAAATCCGCCGTGGCCATGGCCGCATCGAGCATCATCTTGCGAACAGCTTTGCCGCCGCCGCAGACATCGAGCTCGCCGTCGCCGATGGTGTCGAGAAACTCGAGTTCCTCGGCAAAACCCAGCAACACCCACGCGAGTCCCCGCGTCCACGTCGTGAACGGCGCATACCCCTGCTGCGTGCTCGGGCACCGGTAGTTGCCGTCCTTGGTGTTGAAGATGCTCTCGTGCACCACCCGGCCCCGGACGTCGTACATGTCGCGGCCTTTGCCGTAGTAGACGTTATAGCGCGCCGTGGTGCCGGCGTGTTCGATACCGCGCTGCAGCAGCGAAACGGGCTTGTCGTTCTCGGCCATCAGGCAATGCCCGAGCTTGTGCGCCACCATGAGCGCGCGCACCGAGCGGATCGTGTCGCTGAACAGCGAATGCGGCCCGTTGAACGAGTG
Source organism: Candidatus Hydrogenedentota bacterium (assembly GCA_007130675.1). Classification (GTDB taxonomy): domain Bacteria; phylum Hydrogenedentota; class Hydrogenedentia; order Hydrogenedentales; family SLHB01; genus UBA2224. The sequence goes on from SLSB01000342.1 coordinate 2,271, forward strand.
AATGTACCCCGTGCCATCGTGAATCGGGGTCCACCGCGCCGCCTGCACCGCCCCCGAGACCTTCAACGCCATTTCATAGAAATGCATCGAGTCGGGCGTCTCGACAATACGCCCTTCCCTCGCCAGCCGGCGCAGGTTGCCATAGGTCGACACATTGTTGAACCCATGGTCGTGCACGCCGATATGGCTGACATGCGGCGCCATGTATTGGATGGTGTTCTCGCGGCCCAGCGAAAAGAATACCTCGTCGTCGGTCGCGTCGAACTGCAGAATCTGGCAACCGAACTGGAAACCCTGCGTCCACTCGGTCCATCCCCGCGTCGTGTATTTTCCGCGCCGCGTGAACACCGGAGACCCCTTCGCGGGATCCCAGGCTTTGTTCAATGCAAGAATCTTCTTTCCCGACAGGTCAAAAAACCGCTCGACCGGTTTCTCCAAACTCTTTGGCGTTAGACGATGATTGATCTTCACGCGGTATCCCCACTTTCCACGGAGAACTGTCCCCGTTCCCTGCTCCTGAACCATGTGTGCCTGATAATAGCGAATACGGACCGCTTTGGACAATTTCAACCCGGAAATCAGCCGAAAGCACCCCGATCTCTGATGTTGCCCACGCCCAATTTCTGTGAGTTCTCGGAATAGTCGGCTCAAGAGGTGACCCGGGGGCTTTCCCTATCGTCATTCCTGCGCACGCAGGAATCCAGAGGCCCTGCGGCGTGCGTTGCCATGCCCCCGCACGAGGACTGGACCCCTGCGTTCGCAGGGGTGACGGGAGGGGCCATAAAGCATCAAGGCCATGCACAATTTGCGGAAGACCGTAATCCGTCCC
>SLSB01000067.1 GCA_007130675.1 Candidatus Hydrogenedentota bacterium
TCCTCGGGCGGCTGCTGGTCGCAAACCCGGTTTTCGACGGTGTAGTAGCGCGAGATGCGGGCGTTGTACCAGTAGCACGAGTTGTGGGTGTCCAAGTCGTTCATGGAGGGCTCAATCGGAACGCGCGCACCATCAGGATCATGGCCTTGCGGGTCTTCCGCCGCCACATACGCGAGAAACGAGTCGTAGTCTTTAAGAATAATGGGCGTGCCGTTGCGCTTCACATAAACAGGTGCCAGCTCGGCCACATGACGGGCGTAATCACGGCAATCCGCGAAGGGTCTAGGCGGCATGCCCGAGCGGTTCTTCGCCGCCTCCCACATATCCCAGAACACTTCAGCCACGCATTTGTGTTCGGGATCGTGTTCTCCCCTCCACACGCACGAATCGGCCATCAGGGCAATCTGCGCGGGCGCAAAACCGTTCAACACGTTCACTGCCGCTACCGCCTCGTCTTCGGCAACGCTCACATGCACGTGGCTGGCGACGTTGACGGTGAACAGGTGAACGTCATCGCCGTCTTCGGGGTCTATGAAGTGATTGGACGGAAACACGCGGTCCCAGAAACTTGCCCGCTCTTTGCGGGCGATTAGTTCGGCGCCCGGCGCCGTGCCGGGAAGCGTCCCAAACCCAAGAAAGCGGCTGTCATGCGCTTCGCCGAACGCGCGAAGGAGGGTCCTCAATTCGGTTAGCTGCCTGTCCACCGCGTTAAGATCGGCGCCGTGGGCCAGTGAAAACTCGGTCTTGCAGTAGCCGGTCTCGCATGAGGCGACGGTATCGTTCTGCTCGCCCGCACGGCGCGCGCCACTGGGCGCACCCGACATGCTGTCGAGCACAAGTTCCCAGCCGCGCTCTGCGAGAAAGTCCCACAGGGCCGCAACCGTCTCGCGCGACACCGCCGTGCCATCGGGGTTCACCAGAGCAAATTTCAGCTCGGCCCCGATCCGGCGCGATGCTCCATCGCCCGCCGAACGTGTAGCCGTGCGAAAACCTTCGCTGAACCGGTCATATATCTTGTCCAATACCTGTTGCATCGTCTTGCTATGACTCTCCATCATGCCGCGGATAATCGCCCATCGTCTGGCCTGATCCGCGAATCACGAATTTGTAGCTCGTAAGGTCCTCGAGACCCATCGGCCCGCGGGCGTGAATTTTGTCGGTCGAGATGCCTATCTCCGCGCCCATGCCCAGGGACTCACCGTCGCAAAACATGGTCGAGGCGTTCTCGAGTACCACGCCCGAATCGACGCCCTCGCGGAAAACGCACGCTGCCCGAGCGCTGTCCGTAACAATCGCATCCGTATGGTGCGAGCCGTATTGGTTGATATGGTCAACCGCCGCATTGACATCCGGCACCACGCGTACCGCGGCGATCATGTCGAGGTATTCCGTACGCCAGTCGTCCTCGGTGGCCGCTGCAACATCGGGAACGGCCTTTCGCGTAGCCGCGCAGCCGCGCACCGTCACGCCGTGGTCGCGAAAGGCCGCCACAAGGTCCGGCAGATGCGCGCGGTGCACCTCATGCACCAGAAGCGTCTCCATCGCATTGCAGACCTCGGGCATCAGGCACTTCGAGTCGAGCGCGATCGCTGTCGCCTTGTCCAGATCGGCCGTCGCGTCGATATACACATGGCAGATGCCCTCGAAATGCTTGATCACGGGGATTGTCGACTTCTCGGCCACGGTCCGGATGAGCTCTTTACCGCCCCGGGGGATCACCAGGTCAATGCAGCCGTCCATGCCGAGCAGTTCATCAACGCCCTCATGCGACACCGCCACCACCTGCACGCTGTCTTCGGGAAGCCCCGCCTCGCGCAGTGATTCGCGCCAGAGGTGCCCAAGAAATTCGTTGCACTGGCGCGCCTCGGACCCCCCGCGCAAAATGCAGGCATTGCCCGACTTGAGACAGAACGCGCCCGCGTTGACCGTCACATGCGGCCGCGCCTCGTAGATGCAGAGCAACACACCCAGCGGCACGCGCACCCGCGCGGCATCGAGACCATTGGGCCGCCGCGAGTGCGCGATCACCTGGCCGATAGGGTCCGGCAACGCAGCAATCTTGCGCAGACTCCGGATGCGCGACGCGATTTTTGCCTCCCCGAACTGCAATCGGTTTACCAGATGCTCCGGCACGCCGGATTCCGCCGCGCGCTCGAGGTCATCGTGATTGTGCTGCACCAACTCCGGTTGGTGCGCGCTAAGCCGTTGCGCCATCGCCTCGAGGGCCGCGTTCTTGGCATCCGTCGACGCCAAGGCCATGTGTCGCGCCGCGTGTTGCGCCGCATCTGCTATTGCTCTCGCGGACATACGTTTCCTATCAATCATATTGATTCCGTGACAAGGTGCCGGTTAATCGAAGCGCCCTTCTTGTGAGCCTTTCCCCACCCGGGCAGCAATCTGCCTGCCGCCCTGCCGGCACACATCGGGATTCATGCATACGGCGTCAGTTTACGCCTGAGGAAAGGGTGCCGCTCCACACAATCTGCGAAAATTGGCGGGCCGTTTCTTTAACCGTAGCCGAGTGGGGAATCAGGAATGTGTTGGGAAGATTTGCCAGGACCGACCGGTCACGCTTCTTGAGTTTGCGCGCCACCACCACGATAGGAATATCGAGACTGATATCCCGCGCATTCAAGATGAACTCGAGCGCGTCCACGTCGCCGTACTCCGTGTCAACAAGAATCCCCGCCACATCATCCTGCTTGATCGCCTGCACGGAGTCATACAAGCCTTCGTGCACGACGGGTTCCAATCCAACATCGCCCAGCTCGCCTATCAGCTTGGTCTGGCGCTCCGATCCTAACACCAGAACGCTCGCACGGCGGCGTTCCCGTTCTTCAGTCATTGCGTGCATCTCTCCATCATCTGCATAAACACAACCCGTGATCGGAGGAGCAAGGCATGTGCCAAAAACATAGGCATTTGAGTAAGTGCTTTTATTAGAGCAACTTACACGGAACACCTGAGTAAGGCAACAGAAATGGCGAGCAGAAAACGCCTTGATAGCATACGTTTTGTGAAAATTGTATACAGTCTATTCACAATGACCGCATATGTGTGCATAAAAAGCACAAATATGGATGCAGCAA
>SLSB01000400.1 GCA_007130675.1 Candidatus Hydrogenedentota bacterium
CAAGGCCGGACGCTACATTTCCGCGCGGGGTAACGTGCGTTTTCGAGCCATTCCGACAGCTTCTGCTGCGCAATCGTCACACGGCAGAAAAACTCGCCATCCTTCTCACCAGATAGGTGAGCCAAGCTCACATTCCTAAATGTTGGCGGAATGACACCTTAATGTACAACAACCCCTCTCAACTGCTTTTTCAAGGGTCAGTCTTGCATCATCACAAACGCTTGCATCTGGGGCGCCATGTCTCTGCGGATTATGTTTCGAGGTTGTCCTTGAGGTCGCGGTGTTCGATAAGCTGACGCGCGCCTTTTTCCACCTCATCGGGGTCGGGAAAGAACGTGGAATAGGCGTCGAAGGCCAAGCCCATACCCCAGCCGAGCAAGGGCCAGTACCACCACGTACCTCCCGACGTCACAGAGTCCACGAAAATCAGAAACGGATTGACGATAACGTACGCGACAAGATGCCCGCAAAATCTTCGTCTCTGGCGGGCACGCCACTGCTCGCGCGCGTGTTCCATGTCCCGTTCGGTGGCCAAGTGCGTTGAAGCTTCTTCAACTGCGCTCCGGCTCACCCCCAGTTCCGCCGCGATCTCTATGAGATCCTCGAGCGGAACATGTTCTCTTTTGCGCTGAAGGCGCAAGGCCGACGCGACAATCGCGGTGACCTCATCAGGCGAATAGGTGCGTTTCTTGTCTTCCATCTTCTGCATCCTCCCGCCAGCGTGAAGCATCTATTGTGCCAGAACAGAACTGCCCTTGTAACGCTTTCTTTATAAAGCCTTTATGGAGGCGCCGTTCTTTTTTAGGCGGGCAGGGCATGGTCAATCTCGCCTCTGAATGCTGTTTCCCGCCACGTGGGTGGTCATGCGGCGGCTTTGGCAACACGCTCGCTCGTTCGATTCAGACGGCCACTTGTTTGCCGCGAATTAGATGCAGGATGGACTTGGTGTCGCGGTCAACATTTCCGAAGAAGATGAAAATCATTATCTCTTCCATGAAACCAATCACGTAGAGAAGGAGGATCATGCGCACAAACAAGGTTGTGTCAAACCAGAAAGACATCGCCACAACCAAGAATACCAGCACGGCATTCAAGCGCAGCAGAAACGTGTGCATCATGATTGGGCGGCCAAAAAGCATGGTCGAGAGGACAAAAGAAAAGCCCAGCAACATGAAAAACACGATCAGGTAGTGCCTGTTTGCGGCGATTACCGTGGGAAAGAGATAGTTTAGAAAATAGGCAGAGGACAGGTAAAACAAGAGGTCGGCAAACGAATCGAGCTCTTTGCCGAACTCGGACACCTGGTTGAGCCTGCGGGCCGCCACCCCGTCAAAATAGTCCGTAGCCCCCACCAGGATGTACGAAACCCAAAAAAGCCGGTGGTAGCCCATGTGCACCATCAGATACAGACACGGAAGAAACACAATTCGTGAAGCAGATAGCAGATTAGGCACGGTCCGCTTTTGCGCCAACGCTCTTCTCCTTCATAAAGGATTCACACCCGGTACGTAAACCCAGCCCGCCGCATGGCGGCGCCGCGTCGATAACTCAACCGCCCTTCTGGCACATTCAACCTGCACGAACCGCGTTCCTTCACGATCCGAACACCAGACAAGCACAAGTCACGAAAGCAGTGGCCGCGCCCGTCGACAAGCACAACACTATGACCCTCTCAGGACCCCCCTCACACAGTTGCCGTCCACCTGCCCTTGATCTCCCAGTCCGGCTTGCGCCACCTCGGAGACCTTCACGGGCCAGGTTCCCGAGAATCCTATCCATATTGGCCTCAGGAGTCAATAGCGGAGATGCCTCGATGGGACCCCTGGAGAACGGGGCTCCGGCGAGCCGACTCCCCGAATTGCCCGTTCTGCCAAGGTTTTCGGAGTCCGGCTATTCTGTCGCAGCACAAAGATGGCGGAGGGTGGGGGACTCGAACCCCCAAGCCCGAAGGCGCCGGTTTTCAAGACCGGTGCGTTACCAATTACGCTAACCCTCCGCGGATGGCGGATTGCACGCCCGTTGGACGTGCATTGAGTGTATTGTAACGCAGGTCTGCGGGGGAAGTCATCCGCGCTTCGCGCTCTGTGCATCGCGCTCTGGACTCTTGGGCCCTGTGGCGCGTGCTGTAATATGAACAGACCAATCGGCCGGATCGCGGGGCTCCGGCCGATCGGTCTGCTCGACTTATCCGGCGAGCCGGGTGCGTTTTGTTATGCCCTCGGGGCGACGCAACGCATGTTGCTCGCGAGGCGCGCTGGTCACGGCTCGAGGCCCATGGCGCCGCGCATGCGCGTCACGAAGGCTTCGGTCATCGGGAACGGTCCTGGATAGGGTTGCCACGTCACGTGTCCGTCCATGTAGAGGACCAATCCGCCGGATTCTTCCCGGTCGCCGGGAATCTCCCAGAGCACGGGTATTCTTTGCTGCACAACTCGTTCGCCCGCGGGCACATCGGGGAAGAGCTGGCGGCCCAAGCCTTCGTTCAGGCGGAAAATGGTGTCTTCGCCCGCGGTGCCTCGGCCCGCGCCGACGAGAATGTCCTGATCGCGCACGGTCTCGATGCCCAGTTGCTCGATGGCGTCGAGGAAGGCCAACCCCTGGGCTTCGTTGGTCAGCGCATGGCCGAAATAGCAGCGCGTGATACCGTCTTCGGGGAATAACACTCTTGTATCCGTCAGATACTCGGGATAGATGGTCCTCCATTCGGGAAGGAACACGCCATCTTGCGGCTCGATGGGCGGAAACACCATGCCCCGGCTCTCGTTGGCGTACATCTTGAACACGAGACCCATCTGTTTGAAACTGTTTTCGGCCGTCGTGAGCTCGGGGCTTCGCGGAGGCCGGACGTGGCTGAATGGCGCGTACGGGGGCGCCGCCGGCATCGGCAAGGTCACGACGACCCCGTGCGAGGGGGCCGCCACCGCGAAGGAGCCTGTGGCCGACAGGTCCGGCGCGAACGCGTAGAGCACATAGCTGCCTGGAGCGGCATCGAGATGGAACGCGCCGTCGCCGTCGCTGTTGGATTGCTTGACCCAGCGGCCTTGGTCGGTCAGCATGAGTGTCGCCCGGGCCAC
>SLSB01000513.1 GCA_007130675.1 Candidatus Hydrogenedentota bacterium
ACAGCCGACGATCTATGGCACAGTACCTGTGATGAAAGACCGGTCACACTTGGCGCAGTTTTGTAAACAAACGGCCACAGCCCCATGAAATTAACACGCAGAACTTTCATTGAACGCCTGACGCTCTCAGGCGGAAGCCTTCTTCTCGCGTCGTGCGCGGGCGCGGAGGCCCCACGGCCCCTGAGCGGGGAGTGGAAACCCGCTTACGAGAAATTGGAAGCGGAGGGCAAGCTCGCCGAGCGCATCGAACAGGCCAACGCGATTTTTGAATCGTGCACGTTATGTCCGCGGCGCTGCGGAGTGAACCGATTGAATGGCGAGATGGGCTTTTGCCGTGCGCCCGCCGACCCCGTCGTGTTCAGCCACCATCCGCACTTTGGCGAAGAAGTGCCGCTGGTCGGCGACCGCGGTTCGGGCACGATCTTCTTTTCGAACTGCAATCTGCGCTGTGTTTTCTGCCAGAACTACCCGATTGCGCACGAAGGGCGGGGGAGAAAGATCACCGTCAACCAGTTGGCTGATATGATGCTCGATTTGCAGCGTAGAGGCTGCCACAACATCAATGTGGTCACTCCCACCCACGTCATGCCAAACATCCTCAGCGCGACACGGGTCGCTTTGAAGAAAGGGCTGCATCTCCCCATCTGTTACAACACCGGAGGCTACGAGCGTGTCGAGAACATCGAACTTCTTGATGGCATCGTGGACATCTATCTCCCAGACCTGAAGTATATGGACGGCGAGCAGGCGACCAAGTATTCGGCGGACGCCTCCGATTACCCGGAGATGGCGCAAGAGGCGATTTCCGAAATGCACCGGCAGGTGGGGACTCTGGTGACAGACGAGCGGGGCATTGCCCTGCGCGGGCTGATGGTGCGCCATCTGGTCATGCCCAACCGGGTCTCCGGTACCCGCGAGTTTGTAAACTGGGTGAGCAACAATCTGTCCAAAGACACCTATGTCAACATCATGTCGCAGTACCGGGTGGAGCACCGGGCATTCGAGTATCCGAAGATCGCGCGGGCGATCACATCCGAAGAGTATCTGGAAGCACTCGAATGGGCGGAAGATGCGGGGCTCCACAATCTCGATTGCCGGTCTGTAGCGCGCCGGCAGATCTTCCAACGCCGCAGCTTCTTCTGACGCGGGCAAGTCGCCCGGCTGGACGAAGGGACTGTCCCAAGCGGGGCACACGTCTCCGCGGGCCGCGCGCGTGGACTTTCCCGCACCATTGCGAAAACCGGTCACAAGCACAACCCATGTGCGCCGGATTGGTCTGTTCAAGGTCTCTGGAAAAATCATCGGGCGATCGGAAAGACGGCAGCAAATCTCCGCACTGCACCCCCAAATATGCGGCAAGATGCCGCATCTACCCCGCACCCGAAATATGCGGCAAGATGCCGCATCTACCCTGCACGCACATAGGTTTTTCGGAAATGTAGACGCGGCATCTTGCCGCGCAACTCATTCAAAATCGTATCTTGTCGCAATCGGCCAGGCGGTCCTCAGGACCAGATGCCGGGCAGGGCGTGGCCGCAATGGCCGCAGTTACCGTCCTGGATGTGCTCTTCTTCGATGACGAAACCCAACCGCTTGATCACAATCTCTTTGCATTGCGGGCAGAACGTGTTTTCGCCCTCATGACCGGTGACATTGGCGATGTAGACGTAGGAAAGCCCGGCCTCGAAGGCGGTGGCGCGCGCTTCATCGAGGGTGGATACCGGCGTAGGCGGCAGGTTGGCCAGTTTGTACAGGGGATAGAACCGCGCGAAATGGATGGGCACGCCCTCCCCAAGCTCGTTCTTGATCCAGAGACACATCTCGCGAATGCGGTCCATGTCGTCGTTCAGAGTGGGGATGATAAGGTTGGTAAGCTCGATGTGAACGCCTTCTTCCTTGAGCAGCCGGAGCGTATCGAGCACGGGTTTGAGTTCGCCGTCACACACGTCACGGTAAAACGCAGGGTCGAAGCTCTTGAAATCAATGTTGACCGCGTCAAGTACCGGACACAACGCTTTGAGCGGCTCGGGATTGATGTATCCATTCGAATGCATAACGCTTAACAAGCCTGCCTCTTTCGCGAGCGTCCCGATAGCTTTCATGTATTCATAGAAGACGACCGGTTCGCCAAACGCATAGGAAACCGAGCGCGCCCGGGCTTTTTCGGCCTGCTGGACGACCATTTCCGGGGGCATGTCATAGGCGTGCACTTCTTCGGGAGCCACCAGTGCCATGTCCCACACTTCACAGAACTTGCACTCGATGTTGCAGCCCGCCGTCGACACCGACAGCGAGCGCGACCCCGGCAACACGTGGAAGAGAGGCTTGCGCTCGATGGGGTCTAACTGCACCAATGCGGGATTCCCATAGACAAGGCTGTGACCCGTCCCGTCGCGGTTCTCGCGCACCAGGCATCGTCCACGCCCGCCCGGTGCGATATCGCATTGGACGGGACATAGCCCGCATCGGATGTGATTATCCTCCGCGGGCGAGAACCAGGGCGAACGAATGGTTCTGATCAGTCCCTTTTGGGCGGTTTGGGCGGCCGCGCGCCGGGAACCTCCGAGAAAGCGCGCGACACAGAAGGCGCATGTGCCCTTCACGCCAGCGGCCAGGAATTCGCGCTTGGTAAACGTATTTTCAGGCTGGTCTTGTATGCTCATTGAACCTCCGGGAAATCGCGGCAACAATCGCGGCCGCCGCATTTACAATGCTTGCCAGTAAACAGCAGGCGGGAATGCCCAGAACCGGCACCAGTACCACACCTGCTACGATGGCGCCGCAGCACGCACCTAAGAGTTCCACACCGTAGACAATGCCCGTGCTTTTCTCGGCGCGCGCCGTCAATTTCATGTAACACGCAGTCGCCAGCGGAAAATCCGCTCCGTTGAGCAGTCCCGCTACGAAGGTGACCGTCATGAATAGTATAAACACTGCGACCGGCGAGGTCATCCCGCCCGCGAGGGCCAATGCCCCCGCGATGAGCGCGGCGAATACGGCGATCAACAACTGTATCAGCGCCAACGTCCTGAGATTGGACTTGTCGATGAGGAATCGGTGCGTAAACGCGGC
>SLSB01000661.1 GCA_007130675.1 Candidatus Hydrogenedentota bacterium
ACGAAGAGAACGGGGGTTCGTGTCCGGCCGACCCGGTGCTGGTGTTGCAGGCCATGGGCCGCAAGATCGGGTTCATCCCCGCCGCGGCGCGGTTGGCCGACCCGAAGCGCGAAATGCCGCTGCAGATCTACATGGCCGAGTCGAAAGTCACGGTCGAAGAGCTGTGCGACAACGTCAACGACCAGCTCAAGAAAGACGGCCGCTGCGTTATCGTCGTCAGTGAAGGTTTCGAGGTGGGCGAACTCGGCGAAACGAAGGACAGTTTCGGCCACACGCAGTTCAGCGCCTCGAAGACGACTGTGGCGCAGCAACTGGTGACCGTGTTGAACGAAAACGGCCTGCCGGTGCCGGGCAAAGCGCGCGGGCAGGTCATGGGCACGGACCAGCGCATGACGGCGGTATATGCTTCGATTCCCGATCTGGATGAAGCCTACAAGGTGGGCCAGAAAGCGGCGCTCATCGCCGAATCGGGCGAGAACGGGTGGATGTCGACCATTCTGCGCGAGCCGGGCCCCATCTACAACGTGCGCTACGACAAGGTGCCCCTCGAGAAGGTCGCCAACTCCGAGCGCGAATTTCCGAAAGCGTGGCTGGCCGCGAATAAGTACGATGTGACGGATGAGTTTGTCGCGTATGCCCAGCCGCTTGTCGGCGAAGACTGGGCCAGCGTGCCCGTGGTCAATGGCCGTCAGCGTTTCGCGCGCTTCCAACCCATCTTCGCCGAGAAGAAACTGCCCGAATACACCCTGCAAGCCTTGAGGAAATGAGGCAGGGAGTATCCGGTTTTTGCCAGGATGGGCCGATGTGGTCTATAAGACCTATGGGACCTATAGGACTTATGGGACGTATGGGATTGGGCGCGGCAGACGGCGCGCAATCAGCGGGCGGCCGGTCTCATGTTATCGCGCAGGCATCATTCCGTAGCGCAAGTGTCTCGCCTGCATCTGGACGTTGTAGCGCAGGCGTCTCGCCTGCATCTGGATGTTGTAGCGCAGGCATCTCGCCTGCATCTGGACGTTGTAGCGCAGGCGTCTCGCCTGCATCTGGATGTTGTAGGACCGTCGCCCTCGGCGGTCGGAAAATGCAGGCGAGACGCCTGCGCTACAGACTGTCACGTTCTCCGCGCCTCGCTATTGACCCGCTTCGTTTCTTGCGGCTTTTCCATAAGCTTCCCGCAGCTTCACCACCACCGGCGTGGCATTCTGCGACGGATACCGCCGCAGCTTGCGCGCGATATGGTAGCGAATTCGCCAAGAATACGTATCCACCAGCAGATAAGGCGGGATTATGATGAACCATATCCAATCGATCAGGATAAACCACCCCGAGTCAAAGACTATGGCGAGAATTGTGCCGTACCAAAAGACATCGAAGAAGAGAGTGTATTTGAGGCTCCTCTCGATGGCATGCTCCAAGGGAAGTGTCCGCTGATGCTCGTTGAAACGCGCCAGCAACTTCTTCGCGACAACGAGGCCCGCAACACCACACACAAGCGCAACAAGAATCACAAGGCCGATCATGGCGTCTTGGCTGCCCTGGAATGTGAAGATGCCAAACACGCCCAAACCAAGAATGAACGGCGCGCCAATCAGCATCCCCGCGAAAATTCGAATGCCCCAGGAAAGCCGAAACTTCACTGGGACACCACTCGTCAGCGGGTCATGCACGCCTTCCAGCATGCGCTCAAGAAACTTCTCCTGACTCCGCGTCAAATAGACTTTCTTAAGCTGTCGCCGGACATGGCGCGTTCTTCCGAGCGATTGCACGGCAGTCTCGGCCGCCTGGGTTTCATCCATCCCCTCGGCGCGCAGTTGCTCATATGCTGCCGTGAAGTGGTCCTCGTATTCCTCGCGGACTTGGGTTTTGGCGAAATCGCAGAGGCCGCGGGTGGCCTGGTCAAGCCAGGCGTCGAAGGTCTGCGGTCTGTGTTTTCGCCAGAACACCATCACGCGCCCTCCAGGATGAGCGTGACGGCCTGGGCCAGTTTCCGCCATTCCTCGCGCTGTTTGGCGAGTTCCTTGCGGCCTTTTTCGGTGAGTTTGTAGTAACGGCGGGTGCGGCCGTTCTCGATCTGTTTGAACGATTCGAGATAGCCCTCGCCCTCGAGGGTGTGCAGGGCGGGATAGAGCGTGCCCTCCTTGAATTCGAGCACGCCTTTCGAGCGCGCTTTGATGTCCTGCGCGATGCGGTATCCGTGGCTGGTCCCCTCGGCCAGCACCTGCAGGATGAGCGTCGGTAATGTGCCTTTCAGATTCACCGTGGTTCCTTGTCTTTCCAGCTCCGTTGGCGCCCCGAAGGGGCTATCCAGGATAGCCTGGGGCAGAGCGAAGCGTCGCCCCAGGAACACGGCCCTATAAGCGGTAGCCCCGAAGGGGCGTCCTCGAGCCTATAGAGCCTCATCCTCACACCTTCTTTCTGGGTCGCCCTTTCAGGGCTGAGCCCTGTGGGCCGCGTTTCCCCGGGGCGCCGGCCCGCGTGACCGCGCGCTTTGCCCCGGGCTATTTCAGGTCGCCCCTTGCGGGGCTGCAACAACAAACATGATTGTCTGGCGCAGGCACAGGTTTGTCCACGGAGCAACAGTCCCGTCTCGGCGCGCTCGTGGGGTGCCTCGTTTTGGTCCAGTGCCCAGGTTTCCGCAATTCATCGACAGCTCCGTTGCGCGGGACCGGGCGGCGGTCCCCTGCTGGCCCAAGCCTTGTGTCTTCATCATACATCGGACTCATAGGTATTGCAAGACCTTTTTTTTGCACCTTCCGGGAAGCGGTGAGCGTCAGTTCGGTCCATTTCGTCAATCCTGCAACCGATGTAGGAAAGCCACAAGGCAAGACTCGCTTTTTTATCCACGGATTGCGCAGCGTCGGCCAAACAAAACAATATGAACCACAGACGCACACGGATAAACACAGATGAAGCCCCGCGCTCGAGCTGTGCATGATAGTCCTATCTGTACTACTATGTCCCAAAGTCTTTGTAAGGCTCACGAGTTTTCATGCAGCGATCTCTGTAAGTCTTTGTGTTTGAGCGTTTGCGGCAAGCAGGACGGTGGTGGTTATTTGGATTGCCTTTTTG
>SLSB01000272.1 GCA_007130675.1 Candidatus Hydrogenedentota bacterium
CGCTGATACTGCTCTATTCGCTGGCGTGGAGCAGCATCAACTGGCCGCTTATCCAACGCTATTACTGCGTGCCGAAAGAGCGCGATGCCATGAAGGTGGGCTTCCTCGTGGTGGCGCTGTATGTGATCGGACCGCCGCTGATGTTCTTCCCGGCCATCGCCGCGCGGCAGTTTGTGCCGGAATTGCAGGACGCTGGCCAGATCTACCCGATTCTGTGCGCGTCGCTCTTGCCGGCGGGCATGCTGGGGCTCGCGATCGCCGCCATGTTCGCCGCGACGATGTCTACTTTGAGCAGCGACTACAACGTCTGCGCGGGGGTGTTGACAAATGATGTGTACAAGCGGCTGCTGCGGCCCGACGCATCACAGAAGGAACTGGTAGCTGTCGGCCGTTTGATGACGCTGCTGGTCGGGGTCGTCGCTTTGGTTACGGCGCTGCTGATGGCACGCGGGCAGGCGGAGGACATGTTTCGGGTGATGGTGACGCTGTTTGGCGTGGCGACTGCTCCGGTGGGCATTCCCATGCTGTTAGGGCTGCTCTCGCGCCGGTACACCAGTTCGAGTGCGATTCTGGGCTTCCTGAGCGGCACTGCCGTGGGGCTGGCACTGTTCGCCTTGTCGCGCCGCCCGGATGAACTGACGCTGGCTGGTATGACGTGGCTCCCCGATAGCAGGGCCTTCTTCTTCGGAGCGTTCGAGGTCAAACTCGAGATCGCCATGTTTCTGAGCACTGCGGCGATCACGCTGGCCGTCATGGAAGCCGTGAGTCTGGTGGTTCCCGCCGCAGCCTCGCAACTCGCCCGCGCCGATGCGCTCTTGGAGCGTTTGCGCACCCCCATCGGCGAGTTGCCCGAGGATGCCGTTGCCGAATCCGACGCCGGCACAATCATGTCGCCGTTCCGCATTGTCGGGGCCTGCATCGCCGTCATCGGGCTGATGATGCTCACGATGATTCCCTGGATACCAAGCGATACGCCCCAGCATGTTGAAATCCTGCTCGGGGTCGTGTTGCTGGCTATCGGAGTGTTTCTGGTGTGGGCCAGCATGCGGGCCAAACCCGCCGACAGGTCCTGAGGCATAAACGTTGAAGGAACAGGCAGTATGATCCGCGGCCGGGCGTGTCTCGGTGTGCCAATGTAGCGCCCGGCCTTGTGCCGGGCGACGTCCGGCACAAGGCCGGACGCTACAATGGGAAGATGTCTTTCAACTGTGTGTGATGAGAACTCCGGGTTTCCGGGTGAGGATAAACGGGGCGCACTGGCCCTATTGAGATAGGCCGGGGTAGATGGAAAAGGAGCGGTTGGACATACTGGTGCAGCGTTTGGCTGGAGTGACGCGTTCGAAAGCGCGCGGCCTGATCCAGACCGGCCACGTGTATGGTCCTGAAGGCCAGAAACTCGACAAACCGGGCATGCGGCTTGACTCGGATACTGCGATCGAGGTTCGCGAGGAGCCCCGTTTCGTCAGCCGGGGCGGCGAGAAACTCGAGGCCGCATTCGAGGCGTTTGATTTTGATGTCACCGGCCGCGTTGCCATTGATGTGGGAGCTTCCACGGGCGGCTTTACCGACTGTCTTCTGCAGCACGGTGCGGCGTTTGTATACGCGGTGGATGTCGGGTACGGCCAATTGGCGTGGCGGTTGCGCCAGGATTCCCGCGTGCGTGTCATGGAGCGCACGAACATACGGAACCTCGGGCCAGACGCCTTCGAGAAACGCCCCGGCGTGTTTACGGCCGACTGTTCGTTCATTTCGCTCCGTCTGGTGCTGCCTGTGTTGAAAGTATTACTTGATACACCCGCCGAAGGCGTGGTGCTGATAAAACCGCAGTTCGAGGCGGGCAAAGACGCCGTCGGCAAGGGGGGAGTCGTGCGTGATGAGACCGTGCAGGATAAGGCCGTCTCGGACGTCCTCGAGGCGGCCAGTATTCTCGGGTTTCAGAGCCGCGGGGTAGTGCCCTCGCCGCTCAAAGGTCCCAAGGGCAACCAGGAGTTTCTGGCGCATCTAACCCTTCCGGCGGTAGAATAGGCGGCCAATCAACGGAAACCAACAGGACGTGCCATGCTCGAGAGTTTGCACATACAGAACTATGCCCTCATCGGCGATATCGAGCTCGAATTCAGGCCGGGGTTCAACGTCCTGACGGGCGAGACCGGCGCGGGAAAGTCGATAATCGTCGGCGCGCTCAACCTCATTCTTGGCGCTCGCGCGTCATCCGATGCGGTGCGCGACGGGGCCGACAAAGCCCGTGTGGATGCTGTTTTTCGCATCGGCAGTCCCTCGAATGCGCTCGCATCAATCCTCGATGAATCGGACATTGCTTTCGAGGACGGCACCCTGATTCTCGCGCGCGTCGTAACCCCCGACGGGCGGAGCCGGGCATACGCGGGCGGAGCGCCCGTGCCGGTCTCGGTGCTTGCGGCCATCGGCGACGAGCTGGTTGATCTGCATGGGCAGCACGAGCACCAATCGCTCTTGAAAGCGGGGCGGCAGCTCGGCCTGCTCGATGGTTACGCAGGGACAATTCCCCAGGCCCAGGAAGTGGGCGAAGTGGTGGCGTCGTTGCGGCGCGTCGAACGCGAGTTGGCCGAACTGGAGACGGACGACCGCGAGCGGGCGCGTCGCGTCGAGTTCCTCGAACACGAGGTGCGCGAGATCGAGCAGGCGGGGCTAAGGCCGGGCGAGGAAGAAGAGATACGTGGGCGGCGCAACCTCGTGACCAATGCCGAGCGGATTTTCGAGCTGAGTTCAGGCGCCTACGGGACCCTGCACGAACGCGACGAAGGCGCGGTCGTGGATGCCCTCGATGCTGCATTGGCCGATGTCGAGGAGCTGGCGCGCATCAATGAACGGTTCACACCGCTCGTCGATCAGCTCGCCGATGCGCGCGGCAAGATCGAAGACGTTGCCGCCGACTTGCGCGAGTTCACGACCGAGGTCGAATTCGACCCGCAGGAACTCGAGGATCTCAATGCACGCCTGACGCTGCTCAGCGGATTGAAGCGCAAGTACGGCGAAACCATCGAGGCGGTGCTGGACTATTGCGAACGCGCCAGGGCCGAGGTGACGTC
>SLSB01000672.1 GCA_007130675.1 Candidatus Hydrogenedentota bacterium
CGTCAAATTGTGCGTGATTGGCACGGCCACGGCCGATGCCGTGCGCAAACGCTTTCTACGCATTGATGCCATGCCCGCCAAGTACGTTGCCGAAGAACTCATGGCCGAGCTGCTCCGGCACGAACCCGATATGCAGGGCAAGCGCGTCTTACTGCCTCGAGCCGATATCGCGCGCAGCTTCCTCCCCGAAACCCTGCGCGCGCATGGCGCCGAGGTGGTCGAGCTGATCACCTACAAGACCGTGCTGCCCGAATCATCCGAAGACCTTGCCGGCGCACTGGTGCAGTTCGCGCCCGAGCTGGTCACATTTACAAGTTCCTCGACCGCGCGCAATTTCTGTGCGATGCTGGGAGACACGCGGCTCGATTCGCTCAAGACCTGCGCGGCATTTGCGGCCATCGGGCCGATAACCGCGCGTACGGCACGCGAACTTGGCCTTGACCCGGCCATCGAAGCCGCGGAACACAGCATTCCGGGTCTTGTTCAGGCTATAGTGGAATGGGCGGCCACGCAGTAAGGAGAATGCCATGACGTTTCCAAGAACGCGTATGCGGCGGCTGCGGCGGAATGCGAGTTTCCGCCGGATGGTGCGCGAAACGCGCCTGAGTGCCGACAATCTGGTGTTTCCCATGTTTGTGCGGCCCGGCGAGGGCGTGCGCAATCCCATCACTTCGATGCCGGGCAATTTCCAGTTCTCGGTCGATACCCTGGCAGAGGAAGCCAAGGGCGTTGCCGGTTGCGGCGTGCCGGCGGTCATTTTGTTCGGCATCCCCGAGCACAAAGATCCGCGCGGAACCGAGGCCTACGCCAGCGATGCCATTGTCTGCCGCGCGGTCGAGGCCATCAAACGGGCCGCGCCAGACCTGTGTGTCATCACCGATGTCTGCCTGTGCGAGTATACGGACCACGGCCATTGCGGCGTGGTTACGGAAAACCGAGACGGTGTGCCCGATGTCGACAATGACGCTACACTCGAGTTGCTGATCAAGGAGGCGCTGGCGCACGTCAACGCAGGAGCCGACATGGTCGCACCCTCGGACATGATGGACGGCCGCGTGGGCGCGATACGTGATGCGTTGGACGGCGCGGGATATGCCGACGTGCCGCTCATGGCCTACAGCGCCAAGTACGCATCGAGTTTCTACGGACCCTTCCGCGAGGCCGCCGAATCGCCGCCGCAGTTTGGCGACCGCTCGTCGTATCAGATGGACCCCGCAAACGCCCTCGAGGCCCTGCGCGAAATTGCGCTCGACATCGAGGAAGGCGCGGACATCGTCATGGTGAAGCCCGCGCTGGCGTATCTGGATATTCTCGCGGCGGCCCGGCAGCGTTTCGACGTGCCGCTCGCGGCGTATCATGTATCCGGCGAGTTCGCCGTGGTGAAAGCCGCTGCCGCCAACGGATGGATAGACGAGAAACGCGCGGCGCTCGAGATCCTCACGTCGATTCGGCGGGCGGGCGCTTCGCTGATTCTTACCTATTGGGCGTGCGACGCCGCACGGTGGCTCGCCGAAGCGTAAACCATCGCATCGTGGCACACGCGGCGTATATAATCACTTTGGAAGGAGATCAACCATGCAGCATATTCATGCGTTGACCAAGACCCGTCCAGCCAAGGCTCAGGAACCGTCTCCGTTGAAAGAAGGGCTCCGGTGGTTTAACTTCACTATCGACGTTCTCATTGTCTTAACGAGGATGTTTGGGCCCAAGGTGCTGTAGCATAGGCCAAACGCAGCAGGAGTCAGCGGACCCATGAAACGAGACACGTCTGCATCGCTGTGGCGCGAAGCGCAAAAATGCCTGGCCGGCGGAGTGAACAGTCCGGTGCGGGCGTTTAATGCTGTGGGAGGCGAGCCTTTTTTCGCCGCCTCGGGCAGCGGGCCGCGCATTCAGGACGTGGACGGCAACGAATACATCGACTATGTTCTCTCGTGGGGGCCGCTGGTCATGGGTCACGCGCACCCCGCTGTGGTCGAGGCGGTGCGTCATGCCCTCGAGCGTGGGGCCAGTTTTGGCGTCTCGACCGAGGCCGAGATTCGCCTCGCCGAGCGCATCATCAGGCATTTCCCGTCGATCGAGCGCGTGCGTTTCGTCAACAGCGGGACCGAAGCCGTCATGAGCGCCATTCGCCTTGCGCGCGGTTTTGTGGGCGCCGATATTGCCGTAAAGGTCGCCGGATGTTATCACGGGCATATGGACGGACTTCTTGTGCGCGCGGGAAGCGGGTTGACCACCTTCGGCCAGCCCGACAGCCGGGGCGTCCCGGAGGCCTATTCCCGCTGCACGCTGGTGATCCCGTACAACGACATCGAGGCCGCCCGCGAAGTCTTCGACACCTACGGAGAAGACATTGCCTGCCTGGTGGTCGAGCCAGTGCCCGGAAACATGGGCGTAGTGCTGCCCGAATCCGGCTATCTGGAAGCACTGCGCGATTTAACCAAATGGAGCGGGTCGCTGCTGATTTTCGACGAGGTCATGTCGGGGTTTCGCGCCGGGATGGGCGGGGCCCAGGCGCGCTATGGCATCAAACCCGACCTGACCTGCCTGGGCAAGGTCATCGGCGGCGGGCTGCCCGTTGGAGCGTACGGCGGCCCGGCCGAGATCATGGGCATGCTTGCGCCGCAAGGTCCTGTGTACCAGGCGGGGACGCTTTCGGGCAACCCGCTGGCCATGGCCGCGGGATTGGCGACCCTCGAAGCTCTCGAGCACCCCGGCGTGTTTGAACGCATCGAGCAGTCCATGACAACGCTGGCTGAGGGATTGGGCGCGTGCGCGAAAGAAGCCGGGGTACCGGTCTACCAGACTCAGACCGGTTCGATGGCATGCATGTTCTTCAACGAAAACCCTGTGCGCAATTACGAAGACGCCACCCAATCGGATACCCAGCGCTATGCGGCCTTCTTCCGGGGCATGCTCGAGCGCGGCGTCTATTTCGCGCCCTCGCAATTCGAGGCCTGTTTCATGAGCGCGACGCATAGCGTCGCCGAAATCGACAAGACGCTTGATGCGGCCCGCCAAACTCTCTCTGAACTCGAATAGTCTTTCTCTGATAGTGCGA
>SLSB01000273.1 GCA_007130675.1 Candidatus Hydrogenedentota bacterium
AAATAGTCCATAATGCTGTCGACCATGTTATTCCGGTAGAGAATCGCCACCGCCAGAGACGCTGCCGCCACACCAATCCCCGCAACCCGCGAGACTTGCACCAGTTCAGCCTCACTTGCGCCGGGTCTGAGAAGACGCTTATAGACATTGTTGGAAAACAGGCCCGCCACCGTCACCTGGAAAACATCGCCGGAAGACATAGCCGCGGCCATCACGCAGGCGAGCATAATCCCCTGCAGAAACGGCGACAACAGGCTGCGCACGGAATCCCCGAATGCCGCGTCTGGGTGAACCTCGATATTTGCCTGAATGAGATACGCCAGCCAGCACAGGGCAAGCATGCACCAGCCCATGGTGCAGACGCGCTTGAGAAAATTGCCCCCCGCGAAACCCATCCGGCTTTCCCATTCCGTGCGGCCGCTCCCACATACTGTCGACAGGTGAGGCAGTGCCAGGGCGGTCAACGGCGCGCTTATGGAAAGGATGACAATATTCAGGAAATCGAACGACGCCGGGTCAATCAGAGCGAGGTAGTTCGTGGTCTCGTCCGATGCGGTCCGCAGGATATCCTTGACGTTGGCCCATCCGCCGAGTTCCGGCATATTCAGCGCCGCCGGTATCGCCAGGCAGGACAATACAATGATCATGATGCCCTGCACCATGTCGGTTTTGATTGCAGCGATAATTCCGCCAAAGTACCCGTACAAAACGAAGACAAAGGTGGACGAAAACAGGATAAGGAAGAACCAGAAATCGGCATCCGGCCCGCCCGCTTTGCCCATCATGCCCTGCACCGTGCGCGTTGTGGCCAACAGCACGCTTGCCAGGCACATGACCATGCCGAGCGTGGCCAGGGCCACGTACAGAAGGCTCGAGTACCCTCCGTAACGCTGCTCGAAATAGTCGGCCATGGTCACGGCGCGCAGGCGCCGCACGATCGGCGCGATAATCCAGTAGAAGGGCGTGCCGAAGAGCCACATCCAGGACACCCAGATGCCGGCTGCGCCGCGGCTGGTGGTTCTACTGACCGTACCCGCGAAATCGCCGGGGTTCGTGCCCGCGCCGAAGGCGTGCATGATCATGTACCAGACGTTGAACGCCCGATTCCCGAGGAGGTAGCTCTCCTGATCATGGATGCGCTTGCGCGCCACCCACCCCATCAGCAACATGACGGCGAAGTAGCCGACAAGCGTTATCCAGATCGCCGGATGCAATCCCAGAATTTCCATTACGGTACTATTCCTCTTTCGCTATGCCTCATGTTAATCCCCCGATTGACGTCTTCGGCATCATAGCGCGTTGCGCCTTCGAGATAACATGTCTGCGGCGGATAGTATCACGTTTCCCCTCGCTTCGGCAGCATTGGGAAACACGCGGATGACGGGCCGCATAATGCCGAAGATTACCGGAGGCATGTATGGCGCGGTCGAGGCGGCATCACAGGAGGAACAGTGTTTTGGAGTGCGGTGGCTTGCCGCCGCTTTGATTTCGCCCGGCTTGCCGGGCGGGAAATGCACGTAACCACGGTTCGTCCGACGGGCTGTGCGCATCGAGAAAAGCGGTGGCAAGCCACCGCACCCCAAAGATGCAGCCATTGTGAGAATGCGTCATCTTGGACTGCTTGCTGGACAACTGCATTGCCGCGCCTTGGCACTTCGGAAGACAAAGGGACTGCCTTTGTTTGAAGCAATCAAGTGAAGTCGTGCACACTGTTACTCAGCCTTGGACCCACAAAAAGGCAGTAGTAAGCATACCATCGGCTGACGGGACATCCGTCTGGCTGCCGTGTGCGTCGACTCAAGGTCCATACCCGGTCAGGAAAGGAAGGTTCACATGAAACGCATCTCCAGGACGGCTCCGGTGCTTGTGGCGGGGCTCCTGCTTTGCGGCTTTTCCGCGCATGGCGGCGAACACCAGCTCCAACCCTTGAAATACAACCAACCCGGCCTGACCGTCGACCTCGGCGTGGGGTTGTGGGCATGGCCGTTGCCGATGGATTACAACGGCAACGGGCTTATGGACCTCGTCGTTGTGTGCACGGACAAACCGTACAACGGCGCGTATTTCTTCGAGAATTCCGGCAACATGGACCCGGATACCGGCATGCCTATCTTCAAAGCCGCCGAACGCCTGGGCGATGCGGTGAACAATCCGCACATCTCGCACGTGGACGGCCAGCCCCGCGTTCTGACGCCCGGCAACGAATATCCCGATTTCAAGGAAACAGCGTTCGCCAATCCCGTGCCGCTCGCGGTGGACCGGCCGGTGCATCAATTCGAGCGTCGTGTACGTGCGAATCAATGGAAGTATGTGGATTACAACGGAAACGGCGTGTTGGATATTGTCGTGGGCGTTGGCTATTGGGGCGATTATGGCTGGGATGACGCCTATGACGAATCCGGTCAGTGGACACGCGGCCCGCTGCGTGGTTACGTTTATCTACTGCTCAACGAAGGCACCAATGACGCCCCGGTATATGCCGAGTCGCGCAAACTCCCGACCTCCGACGGCGACCCCATCGAGGTGTTCGGCAGGCCGTCCCCGAATTTCGCGGATTTCACCGGCGATGGGAAGCTCGACCTGCTTTGCGGCGAGTTTCGCGATGGTTTCACATTCTTCAAGAATGTTGGCACCCGCGAAGCTCCCATCTACGCGCCGGGGCGTCCCCTTACCTTCGAGGATGAACGCCTCGCGATGGACCTGTGCATGATTACGCCGATTGCATACGATCTTACGGGCAACGGCTTCCCCGACCTCATTACCGGCGATGAAGACGGCCGCGTGGCTTTGGTCGAGCACACCGGAGAAATCATCGACGGCGTCCCCCGCTATTTGCCGCCCAGGTACTTTCAGCAGGAGGCCGATTCCGTGAAATTCGGCGCGCTGGCGACACCGGTGGGCTTTGATTGGAACGGTAACGGCCGCGAAGACATCCTCGCGGGAAATACGGCGGGGCATATCGCGTTCATTGAAAACCTCGGGGGCGAGCCCGTGCGCTGGGCGCCGCCGCGCCTGCTCGAGGCCGGCGGCGAGGTCATCCACATTCAGGCGGGCG
>SLSB01000089.1 GCA_007130675.1 Candidatus Hydrogenedentota bacterium
CGTAATGACCGTCTGATCGGCGCGGGACGGATGTGCATCGAACAAGGTATTGCGCCCGGGCACATTGCATTTGCAGCAGCCGCGGCAATGCGGTACGATCACCCCGCCGATGGCGCTGCGGAACGCATCCAGGCCGTGCGCAACAGCGGAGGGATCGAGGCGGTCTTGCACGAAATCTGCGAGCTGGAACCCGCGTCGGGATTGGCCCGGCTCATTCGCGAAGCCGACAGGCGCCTCGAACAAGAGGGCTGGGGTGAATAGGATACATCATGCACGAGATTAAGCTTCCTCAATTAGGACAATCGGTAGAAGAGGCCTCGATCGTCGAATGGCGCAAACACGAGGGGGACCCAGTCGAGAAAGGCGAAATCCTCTTCACTGTGCAGACGGACAAGGCGGAGATCGAGTGTGAATCGTCGGCCAGCGGGATTCTGCGTAAGATTCTGGTCGAACCCGACATGGAAGTGCCCGTCATGACTGTCGTGGCGCTCGTGGGCAAGGCCGATGAGAGCCTGCCGGATCTGTCGAGATACGGCGCGGGCACAGAGAGAACGGCAACACCGTCGAAACCCTCCGCAACCCAGCCCGAGTCGGCGACACCCTCTGCCCCAGCACCGCCGGAGCCCTCCACACCAGCGCAGCAACCCACGTTATCAGCGGCGGAGACGCCCGGCGCGCGTGCGCCGGTCTCGCCCCGTGCCCGCAAGCGGGCCGAACAGCTCAAGGTGGACACAGCATTCGTCAAAGGGTCCGGAATAGACGGTCGGATCATGGAAGCCGACGTCGAGGCTTACGCCGCACAGGTCACATGTACGCCCACCGCACGCAAGATCGCGCTCGACCACGGCCTCGACGTGACGCGCGTCACGGGCACCGGCGCGGGCGGCAAGGTGACCAAGGGCGATGTGGAACAGGCGCTGGCCACGCCCGCGCAAATGGCCGCTGCTCCGCACGTGGCCTCCGGCGAAGTGCAGCGCGTGCCACTGACGCCGATGCGGCGGGTCATCGCCGAGCGGATGTGCGCGAGCAAGTACAGTGCACCGCACTATTACATCACCGTTGAGACCGATATGGCGCGGGCCATGGCGTTCCGGGCTGGATGCGCTGACTTCAAACCGTCGTTCAACGACATGGTGCTTCGTGCGGTGGTGCTGGCGCTCCAGCAACATCCGAAGGTGAACGCCCGTTGGGCAGGCGATGCCCTTGAACTGGTGGGCGATATCAATCTCGGGTTCGCCGTGGCCCTTCCCGAGGGGCTCATCGTGCCCGTGGTGCGTCAGGCGCAAAATATGACGCTCAAGGATATCAACCGGGCGTGCGCCGAGCTGGCTGAAAAGGCGCGCAATAGCAAGTTGTCGCCCGACGATTACGCAGGAAACACATTCACGGTATCGAATCTGGGGGCGTTCGGCGTGGATGATTTTACGGCCATCATCAACCAGCCCGACAGCGCCATTCTGGCCGTGGGGCAGATTAAGGACCGCCCCGTGGCGATTGACGGTGGCATCCACGTGCGGCCGATTATGAAGATGACCCTGTCGAGCGACCACCGGGTTATTGACGGCGCGGTGGCGGCACAGTTTATGAAGACGCTCAAGGGTATCCTTGAGGATGCCAATTTTTGAGGGGAAATGCACTGAATGAGTATGTATGACGTAGCGGTGTTGGGGGCCGGTCCCGGCGGGTACGTGGCGGCGATACGCGCGGCCCAGCGCGGCGCAAAGGTGGTTGTGCTCGAGCGCGGCCAGCTCGGCGGTGTGTGTCTGAACTGGGGCTGCATCCCCACGAAGACGTTCATCCACACCGCCCAGCTTTACCGCAAGATGCAGGACGCCGAACGCTTCGGGTTGAAGGTCAAGGGCCTTTCGGTCGATATGAAAGCGCTGCTCAAGCACAAAGACAGCGTTATCAAGACCAACCAAGCCGGAATCAAGGCGCTGTTCAAAGCCCACGGAATCGATGTCGTCAAAGCAACGGGCACGGTTATCAATCCGGGTGTGGTGGAAGCAGGCAAGGAGACAATCGAGGCCAGATCGATCATCGTGGCCACCGGCAGCGCCCCCGCGCAGCTTCCCGGTCTCGAGATGGATGGCGAGCGCATTATCGGCAGCACCGAGGCGCTCGACCTGGCCAAAGTTCCCAAGCGCGTCGCCGTCATCGGTGCGGGCGCGCTCGGAGCCGAGTTTGCCTGTATCTGGAATGCACTCGGGGCCGAAGTGACGCTCATCGAGATGATGCCCCAAGTGCTCCCGCTCGAAGATGAGGAGCTCACCAAACGTTTGGGGTCGATGTTCAAGAAGCGCGGCATGCAGGTATTGACGAGAACAACCGTGAAATCCGTCACGCGCAAGGGAAATACCGTGACATTGGAGCTTTCCGGCGCAAAAGAGGATTCTATCACGGTGGATTATGTCTTGGTGGGGATTGGCATCCGGTTCAACTCCGAGGCCGTCACCAAGGAGCCTTCGCTGGGCGTGAACGTGACGGACAAGGGAGCCATCATTGTGGATGAGCGTATGGAGACCAACATCCCGGGTATTTATGCCATCGGCGATGTAACGGGGAAAACCATGCTCGCCCACGGGGCGTCCGCCGAAGCGGTTGTGGCTGCTGAGAACGCCACCGGCGGAAACCACGTGATGGATTACCGTGTCGTACCCGCGTGCAATTTCACCTCACCGGAACTCGCGAGTGTCGGACTGACCGAAAAAGAGGCCGCGGCCACGGGCGTGCCGGTCAAAACCGGCCGCTTCAGCTATGCGGCAAGCGGCCGGGCCCACACGATCGGCGAGACCGAGGGCATGGTCAAGATTGTGGGCGATGCCCGGACAGGCGAGGTGCTGGGCGTGCATATAATGGGCGCCGAGGCGGGTGAACTCATTGCGTCGGCCGCCATGGCGATGAAACTCGAAGCGACCGCCGAGGAAATCGCCGAGACCATTCATACGCACCCGACGCTGTCGGAAACCGTGAGAGAAGCTGCCGAAGATTTCTTGGGCATGGGCATTCACACCCCGCAAAAAAAAGAAAAACAGGGCTAATCGCCCGGAGGAC
>SLSB01000436.1 GCA_007130675.1 Candidatus Hydrogenedentota bacterium
AGCGCTATGTGCCGCCGTATCAAATTCCTTTCCGTTCGCTGCTGGTGCGCGGCGCTAAGAATGTGATGGCCGCGGGCCGGTGTTTTTCTGCGGACCAGTTGGCCTTGTCGTCGGCGCGGGTGATGACGACCTGCGCGATGATGGGTCAGGCCGCGGGCATCGCGGCGGCTATGGCAATCGAGACCGGCGCCGACCCGCGCGCTCTCGATTATGCGGAGATACGCAGAATCGTCGAGCAGCGCGGCGGGCAACTTGCCGTATGACACAACCGGTAGCCGCCGGATGAATGAAGGAGTAGCGGAATGAGCATTGTGCTGGTGGGATACGCGTCGCTGATGATCGTGGCAGGCATTCCGGGAATACCGGCGGATACCGCCGAACGCCCATTGTTTCTCCTCGATGAGGAGCTTCCCGGGAACCTCGTCCAGAACAACACACAGGCCACCCTCGCCGAGTACGACGGCGTGCCGTTGATGGACGTCACGTTCAACAGGACCGATTGGCCCAACATCTATTTCAGAGCCCCGGAAGAGGCGTGGGACTGGAGCCAGGCGCTTGGCATTGCGGTCGACATCTACAACCCCGAGTCAGAGCCCATCACGCTCGCGATGCGCATAGACAATCCAGGCGCAAACGGGATGGAGAACTGCATCACGCTCAACGCGCTTGCGTTGCCCGGTGAGTGGATCACGTTTTTTGCGCCGCTGCACTCGGGTGCCACCGAACGCTTCTGGGGCATGCGCGGGATCCCAATCATCGGGCCAGTCGGCTCGGGGCAGCGCATCGACACCTCGAACATCACGGCGTTTCAACTGTTTCTGCCCCGGCCTGACCAGTCCCACCGGCTGTTTTTTTCCAATTTCCGGTTGTTCGAGGGGCCGTCTGACATAGCCGAGGCCGTGCCGTTTCCGTTTATTGACAAGTTTGGCCAGTACAAACACGATGACTGGCCCGGAAAACTT
Organism: Candidatus Hydrogenedentota bacterium; assembly: GCA_007130675.1. GTDB lineage: Bacteria > Hydrogenedentota > Hydrogenedentia > Hydrogenedentales > SLHB01 > UBA2224. The sequence continues at coordinate 963 of SLSB01000436.1, forward strand.
CACGACGCCGCCGAGTTTCCGGAACGGATCGAGGCCGAAACGCGCGACCTTGCCTTCGAAATGCCCGAATGGGACGAATACGGCGGATGGGCGGATGGTCCGCAGCGCGAGGCCACGGGCTGGTTCCGCACCGAGCGCATCGACGGAAAATGGTGGCTTATCACGCCGTCGGGCCGTTTGTTCTTCTCGACGGGCATGGATTGCGTGGGCACGTGGAGTCTGACGTTCGTCGAAGGCCGCGATGGCTGGTTCGAGGATTTGCCGGCCGAGGACGCCCCGCAATTCGCGGGCTGTTACGAGCAGGTTGCCAATGCCCACAGCGGCGCGGACATTATTGGCGGAAGAGGCAAGGCATTCGCGCTCTACAGGGCCAACCTGATGCGCAAATATGGTGAGCATTGGAACGAGCGCTGGCGCGAGAGGAGCTATGCGCGTTTCAAATCGTGGGGATTCAACACGATTGCCAACTGGTCGCAGAGCGACGTGCTGCACAACAGCCCAATCCCGTTCACGGCCACGGGCGGCATTTACAACGTAATGCGCGTCGAAGGCGGCGGCGGGTACTGGGCCAAGATGCCCGACCCCTATGATCCCGAGTTCGCGGACAAGGTCGAGAACTCGCTGCGCGGGGTACTCGAAGCGTTCAAGGACAATCCGCTGTGTATCGGCTACTTTGTGGACAACGAGCTCTCGTGGGAGGCCGTCGAGCGCGGCCCGCTGGCCAGTCCGCCCGAACAACCCGCCCGGCAAGCGCAGATCGCCATGCTCGAGGAGAAATACGGGACGCTCGAGGCGCTGAATGCCGCGTGGGAGACGTCGGCGGGGACGTGGGACGCGCTGCGCGTGCCCGAATCGCCCAACGAGACCTGCCAAGCGGACCTCGATGAATTTGCGCGCGCGTTTGCCCTGCAATACTTCGAGACCATCAACGCCACCATTAAACGGCACGCGCCGAACCAGCTCTATCTCGGCTGCCGGTTCTCGACCTGGACGCGCCCCGTGGCCGAAGCCGCCGCCGAGGTCTGCGACGTGGTCAGCTTCAATCTGTACTCGCCTCGCATCGACTGCGCGCGCTGGACCGGCGAAAATGCTCTCGACGCCCCGCTCATCATCGGCGAGTTCCATTTTGGCGCACTCGACCGCGGCATGTTTCACACCGGGCTTGTGCCGACCGCCAGCCAAGAGGCCCGTGCGCAGAGTTACATAGATTACGTGCGCAGCGTGGCGGATTGCCCCGCGTTTGTCGGCTGCCACTGGTTTCAGTATATGGACCAGCCCACGACCGGGCGCTGGTTTGACGGCGAGAATTACAACATTGGCTTTGTGACTATTGTCGACTCGCCCTATCCCGAGATGGTGGCGGCCGCGCGCCGTGTGCACGCCGAGCTGTACCGGCGGCGTTTCGAGGGCGCGCCGTAATGCGCATGGTCGAGACGGCCGTGTTGCGCGTTGGGTGGGCTTTGCGCGGCATTGCAAAACAGGGCGTTCTTCGCCTACGATAGGGATAGGGGGAACGGACCGCGCGGCGCCGTGTGGCCTTGGCGCATGTTGTGCGCGGTTCAAAGCTTGTGACCCTGGAGATAGCGCATGATAGCTGCGTTTCTGGCTTTTCAGGCCGTTTCTGTGCTGGGAATGGCGCCGCCCTTGGTTTTTCTGGAGCCGACGGACATTGAACAGGCCGATAATGTCGAGATCCGGTTGCGGCAGCCCGAGCAGAAGAGAACCCTGATTCCCGCCGATTCCGAACGCCCTTCGCTGTGGTATGCGCCCGTCGCGGTAAGGGCGGTGGACGAACGCACTTTCGTGTGGTATCAGCGGATCGAGAGGGACCTGCCCGAATTTGCCGACCGGCGCACGCTCTGTCTCGGGATGATTTTGGGCGATCGGTGGGTCACCCCCGAGCTGCACAGACAGCCCCCGCCTTGGGGCGGCTTCAACAATATCGTGATGCGCCGTTCGCCGCATGAGCCTACGTGGGGCGGGTTTAATGTGTTTCAAATCGTCATGCACGCAGGCAACTACCACATGGTGTACTGGGACCAGCCCGCGGAAGGCGAGGCCGGCGCACTGCACGCCGTGTCGCCCGATGGC
>SLSB01000539.1 GCA_007130675.1 Candidatus Hydrogenedentota bacterium
CCCTGGTCTTCGACGGCATCGTGCAGTAAGGCTGCCGCCACTTGGGCTTCGCTTCCCCCGTATTCACCCACCAGCGCGGCTACCGAAAGCAAATGGTACACATACGGGATGGACGTCTGTTTTCGGTATTGTCCACGGTGAAGGGTCTCAGCGAAGAAGAACGCATCCGCGGTGAGGGACCGACTGTCTTTCATGCGTTCTCCGGTGGTTGCGGGACTTCGTTTGGCGCGCGGCTGCGTTGTTTTTACGTCACGAGCAGCTTTTTCACAGACTCCACGAGCGTTGAAATCTCGAAGGGCTTGGGCAAGTAATCGTCAAACCCCTGCTTGGGCAACTGGCGCGCTTCCTCCTCGTCCAGATAACCCGAGATCGCCAACACTCGGGTGTTTTTTGTGTCTTGCCGTTCTTTGACGCGCTGGCAGAGCGTGCGGCCGTCCATGTCGGACAGATGAATATCCAGAATGACCAAGTGCGGGGTATGCTCGACCACCATTGCGCCCGCATCAAAACCAGTCGACGCGACAAACACCTTGTATTCGCCTGAACGTGCCAATGCCGCGGGAATGATATCGAGATAATAGGGGTCGTCATCCACCACCAGAATCCGGTATTCGTCTTCCTCGAGGCGTTCGAGCGGCACGCCATGGCTGACCATGAACTTCCGCAGGCTGCTGTAGGGAATCCGACGGTCTCCCCCTGGACCCAGGCGATAGCCTTCGATCTGCCCCAGATCAAACCAACGGGCTACGGTGTCCGGGGATACCCCGCAAATAGCGGCCACTTCGCCGCTCGTGAAAACCTTGTTCTTCGTGTCGGCCATATTCCCTCCTTAACCGGAGAAATAAGAGGTTTTCGGTGTTTGCGGAGCATTATGACACACCCGGGTCAATTACGTCAACGGGCGGTAACCCCGGCATTTTAACCCCGGCATTTCGTGGTTTTTGCCAGCACGCATCCGAGTCTTACGCAAATGGTTCAGGATGAATGGATTGCGACTCGCGGATGCTCCGGGATGCTGCGAAATGTCCCACATAAATCCGTATGGGGAAAGAAAGGGCGCTCATCTCGCAACCGAAGGCTGCGCATTCCCGCCAACTCAGGGACCGTGCAGCCAGACCAGCATTTCGCCTGTTCCCCGGTTTCCCCATACGAAGTAGGGAATCGCGATGAATGAAGTCGGTTTGGTGCGTGTGGGCAAATGGGAGTACAGCTCTCCTGACTGAGCAGCCGCTACCGGCTTGCGGGCGCGCCCGGCAATAACGGTGACGCCTCCGAGCAGCCGCCGCTTGAAGACCGGTGTGAAATGTGGAGTGCTCGGAAGGCGCAGCGCGGCAAGGTCGCTACCGTTGTCGACTTCCTCGAGACAATACACCACGGGTCCCCGATGCAGGGCGACTTTGCCCGCGTTCATGCGCACATGCGGGTGGGCGTAGACGCGCTCGACAGGCATCAGGAACCGAAACTCGACCGAATCCTCGGGCTGCCAGGTGCGGCGGATGTACACATACCCTTTGCGCTCGCGGACATCGCTGTCTTTGTACCGCCCGGTCATCGACCATCGCCAGTCACGGCACCAGCCCGGAATGCGCACCGCGAGGGTAAATGTGACCGGCGCGGCGCAGCGGACCTTCATCCGCACATGTTCATCCCACGGGTATTGCGTGTGCTGCTCGATGTGGATCTCCTGCCCGTCCAGACGCGCGGTCACGGCGCCGTTCACGAACAGGTGCGTGTATAAGGTATCGCCGGCCTGTGCGTAGGCATAGCGCCCGAGCGAGGCCAGCAGCCGCGCAAGATTGGGCGGGCAACACGCACATTCGAACCACTCCTGGCGTTCGGCCGCCACGTGGCGTTCGGGAAGATAGGCGAAGGTCCGCGGTACCGTGGCCAACGGATTGCTGTAGAAAAAGCGCCGGCCGTCGAGCGATAGGCCGCTGAGCAGGCCGTTATACAGCGCGCGCTCCATGACGTCTGCATATTCGCGCCGAACCTCGAGGCGAAGCATTCGGTGGGCCCAGAAAACGAGGCCTGCCGCCGCGCATGTTTCCGCATAGGCCGTTTCGTTGGGCAGATCGTAGTCGAACGTGAACCGTTCTCCGTAGCGCGACGATCCTGCGCCGCCCGTCACATACATGCGGCGCTGGGTCACGTTTTCCCAGAGGGTCTCGCAGGCGGCACGCAGCTCCGCATTGCCTGTCTCGGCGGCGACGTCGGCCATGCCTGCGCACAGATACATGGCCCGCACGGCATGGCCTTCCGCGGTGGTCTGCTCTCGCACCGGCATGTGAGCCTGCCAGTAGCTGTAATTGTTGGGTTTGGTAGTTTCAGCGCGCTCGCGGGCTTCCTCATCGAAATAGTGGGGCGTGCGCCCGCGTTCGTCAATGAAGTATGCGGCGAGTTGCAGGAAGCGTTCCGCGCCGGTTGCCCGGTACAACTTCACCAGCGCCAGTTCGATCTCTTCATGGCCGGGATAGCCGCGCTTCTGCCCGCGGGCACGCCCGAAAACGCCGTTGATGTGATCGGCATACCGGCAGGCCGTGTCGAGTAGTTGGGTGCTGCCCGTGGTGTCATAATGGGCCACGGCCGCCTCGAACAGGTGGCCGGCGCAATAAAGCTCGTGCATGTCGCGAAGATTGGTCCAACGCTTGTCTTTTTCGACGGTCGAGTGGAACACGTTGAGGTAGCCATCCGGCTGTTGTGCGTTGGCTATCAGGGCCACGGTCTCCTCGACAACCTGGGCGAGCGACTCATCTTCATGAGCCGCGAGAATGTAGCAGGCTGCCTCGATCCATTTGGCGACATCAGAATCCCAGAACGGATGCGGCCGGTTCGGCATCCCCGGCTTCCAGGTTAGCCGGAACGCGTCGATTCGGCCCGTCTCCTTGCAATGCTTGTATATGGCGTGAATTGTTGTGTGCCGGAGGGTTTCGATGCGCGGCCCCCAGAATCCTCCTTCGATCTGTACCCGGTCCAGCGAGAGCGGTGCATAATCGGCGTCGTCATTCCCCATGATCTGCCTCCCCGGAAGCACGATTGAGTAACCACAACCACA
>SLSB01000266.1 GCA_007130675.1 Candidatus Hydrogenedentota bacterium
ATTCTTGTGTGGATGCCCGTTCCCCGGGTTTCCACCCGGGGCTAATGTATGACGTGCCTGCGGCACTTTCAACTCAAGAACGACAAGGACGCCAACAACAGTGGAATCTTACAAGAACAGTTCTGACAACATGCATCGCCATAGCGGGGCCATTGCAGCGCCAACGGAATCATGAATTCATCCATTTTGATCTGCAGCCCAAACTGGCTGTTTTCAAGGTTAAGTTAGCGCTTATGCGGGTGGTCCCCGGGCCACCGAAGTGCTGGTCAAAGACCGGTATCGCCGCATCTGGGCCTACAACCAGCAGGGCGAACTCCTGTGGCACGTCCAGGACCCCGGCGGATACCGTACCGCCCACCAGCCCCGCCCGATGGATATCGACGGCGATGGCCGCGACGAAATCATGGCGGGGTATGCCATGCTCAATCACGACGGCACGGTGCGCTGGGTGTACCAGTCGGACGTGGTCGACCTCAGGCGCGGGCACCTCGATTGCGCCCGCGTGTTTCGCAAGGCCGCCAGCCCCGAGGACTTCCGCATCGTGGCCACCTGCTGCGGCGCCAACAATATCGTCATGCTCGACGGCAACGGCACGGTCATCTGGGAAATCCCCGGACACCATTTCGAGTCCATCGAGGTCGGGCACATCATTCCCGAACACGCGGCCCCGCAGATCCTCGTCGACATCGACCATCAGCCCAAGGGACAAAGCCCGCTCTGGATCATTGGCCCCGAGGGCGAGCTGCTCGGTCAGCTCAACACCGATTACAGCCGCCATCACCGTTTGCTCGACTGGACCGGCGATGGCTACGACGAGATTCTGGTCGCTGGCAGCAAGGGCATCTACCGCGCCGATGGCACATGCATTGCCACGCTGGCGACGCCCGATCTGCCCGAAACCGGCGAGCCCTATGAGGCAAGCGTGCTGATGGCCGACATGACCGGCAACGGTGTGCCCGACATCCTGTACATTACGCCCACGAAAGTCTACATCTACAGGAACGAACACGGACGCCGTCCCGAAGGCGGGTTCCCCCTTGGCACCGGCGCCAACGTCACGCTTTACTGAATCCTCGCGAATTCCCGGCGCTCGCGCATTGCCGAATGTAGGCCGCCCAGTATATAGCCGGGACGCCAGCCCTACTCTTGTGACTGCGCCTCGAAGATTCTGCGGAGGCAGTCCTCCGCCAAATCGACGATCCAAGGGTACTTCTGATCCAGCAGGGCCTGTTCGGCGTATGCCGCGGCCGTATCGTACTCGCCCAGACCGAGGTAAATCCTCGCCAGCTCGAAACGGGCGAGATTGGGATACTTGCGCTCGCGCCATTCCGTTTCCCCGGGTTCCGGGGGCAGCCGCTGGGCCAGATAGTCTTCATACGCGGCGATCCCTGCTTGCGGGTCGTCGGGATTCATGTTCTGAATAACCCGCGCGATATTGAATGCCGCCCATTCTTTGAAATCGGTGCCATCGGCCGCGGGGTCCGCATCGATCTCCTCATAAGCAGCAAGCGCCAAGGGCAGATACTCGGGGTTCCAATTGCCCGCCACCATCAGCGCGAGACCATGCGTGTGCCGCATCGCCACTTTCTGGAGGGAGTCAACGTGGGGACTCTCGAGCGCACTGACCACATACCCCGCAGCCCCTTCGTCGACCAGCGGTTGGATGTGCCGGCGCCGCGGCCCCGACCGGCCTTGATGCGAGTAGTATTCGGCCAGCGCCGCCCGGACGCCGTATGAGCCCATGCACGGCCCGGCCCACTCGACGAATTCCTCGAGATTCTCGATGGCGGCCTCTTCTTCGGGGCCGCCAAGTCTCTTTGCGACAGCGATGGCGGTGCGCGGCGTCGAATACGATGCCGGGTCACGCCAATACACGCGCAGAGACTCGAGCGTGTTCTCGAGCGTCTCCGCCCACATCTCCCTGGCTTCTTCCGCCATGCCCAGCTTGCCAAGCTCTCCCGCGTAGACATGCTCCATATTGGCGGCGGCGTTCATGGCCTCGAGCGTATTCAGGTCCCAGAAAGACGGAAGCACATCAACAAACGCCCAGAAGCTGCCCAGATCGATTTCGCCGCCGCGGACCCGCGCCTTCATTTCGAGAAGGGCCGCGTGAGCATCATGTTTCGCGGGAGTATAGCGGTAATTGTCGAGCACCCAGAGGTATGTGTACCCGGCGTGCGCCACATCGCCCACCGCCAGCAGCGCATCAGCCTGCGCCACAAGGTCCTCGGCCTCGAGGGCGCGCCGCGCCGCCTCGGCCTCGAGTGCCAGCATCGCCCCGCCCGACGCTGAAAGTCCCATCGCCAGCAGCAACCCCAATGCCGCAAGCCACCGTTTCCGAACGAACCCTTTGAATTCGCGCATGCCCCACACTCCTTCCGGCGGCATCCGCCGAAACTCCCACTACTCCGTCGGCTATTATACTCGATCAATACCCAGTTACGGACTTTTTCTTCATCTCTTTGGCCCGCCCCGGCCCCGCACAACCGAAAACCGAGGCCGCGAGCTGGTCTGTTCCAACGCCCGCATGACAGATGGACACCATGGACGAAATGGACAAGATGGACACGGCGCGTGGTTTGCTTTCGGCGCGCGGGCACGCTCCCGTGGACGCGCTGACAGTCCGTTCGGCCCTCCGTCCATGCTGTCCATACCGTCCACTGAGCATCTAGGTGCCGGCGTTTCAGCCGTTTCACCGGTTTCGAGCGGCTGTGGTATCATCGGCGCAACACCTGACCCGCCGAAGGAGGAGCTATGGTCCATGGGCAAATAGGATAGTCCATTGGAGCAAAGTATAATTCTAAAGTACAAGCTGGGAGACGACCTTTGATGGACAGGTATGAAGTGATCATATTCTGGAGCGACGAAGATGACGCATTCGTGGCAGATGTTCCCGAGCTGCCAGGATGCCATGCCCATGGGGCCACTCAGGAAGAAGCTCTCGCCCAAGCAAAAGAAGCTGTGCGCTTATGGATTGACACAGCCAGAGAGTTTGGCGATCCCGTCCCGGAACCAAAGGGACGCCGTCTCATTTTCGCCTGATTAC
>SLSB01000394.1 GCA_007130675.1 Candidatus Hydrogenedentota bacterium
GAGGATGTCGTCCACGAACGCCAACTTGAAAAGACTCTCTTCAACGTTGGCGGAAACAGCTCTTCTAGGCTTGGTGATGGTCTTGCTGTGAGGCGTCATCGCATTGTTCTCCTTGTGGCCCGATATCTCGAGTGCGGGGCCTTTAGTTATTCATTACCTACATTACTTTATACACGGTAGAGGAAAAATGTTCCACTGCCTGCAAGTGCGGCCTCCGGCAGGAAACTATTGGCAGTAGTTCCGTGTCTCGGTGCCGATGACCGATCTCTCGGCTTCCTCACCCTCTCATCAGGCTCCCGAGCACGGGTGCCGCAAACAGAGTACTGACAAGCACGAGCACCCAGACGCGGCCCTTGACAATGTTGTAGTCGTGACAAAGGCGCGCCCATGAATGGCCGGCGATGTAATGCCCGAACAAGAACTCGAAGGCTATCGTTGCGGCGGTCCATGCGGCTCCGATTGCCCAGAGCTGCGGGGCCGAGGGCACGCGCCCAAGCAGCGCCAGAAATGCATACACCACTGTCCAGACCAGAATCACGAAGACAATCGTGCTGATGACGTGGCCGGTTTTCTCGCCCACGCGGGGCTGGTATACTTTCTCGCGTACTCCTGCGTTCAATATCGCAAATACGAGCAGGATGACCCAGGCGATGGCGGCATAGGCATAGAGCATTGTGTTTTCTCCGGGGACCGTATATGACAGGCATAGTCATAAGCATGGCAGACCGCCGATTGCCCGGGCGCTTCGGCCGCGTGTTGCCCGTGGCCCTTATGATGTGCTGTTTACTTTGTCGCACTGCCGCAGCCGAGACCATCACCCTCTATTACTGGGGGGCCCACCTGGTCATTCAGGATGCGCTCGCGGACTTCGAGCGGCTCCACGACGGCAGGGACGGCAACCCCCGGATCGTGGTCATTTCCGGCCAAAGCGCCGAGGTGGATACCGACGGCGATTCACAACGCCTGCTGTGTTCGATCGCGGGCGGCGACCCGGCCGACGTGGTGGTGTTCGCCCGTCATGCAGTGGGCGAATGGGCGGCCCGGGGCGCGTTCGAGCCCTTGCAGCCGTTTATCGAGCGCGACTTAATCGAGAACCCCGACGATCCATTCCTGATTCGCCGGGAGGACTTCTGGGAGCCCTGCTGGGAAGAGGCCACGTACGAAGGTCAGCTGTATGCACTACCTACCGACACCGACAATCGTGCTTTGTATTACAATCAGGATCTTCTCGAACGCAGAGCCGATGAATTGATTGCGGTGGGGTGCGTAGACCCGGAAGATCCTACGCGGGTCGGCCCACCACGGACTTGGGAGCAGTTGCGGGCAGCCGCCGAAATCCTCACCGAATATGACGCGCAGGGCCGTCTGCTTCGCGTGGGGTTTATCCCCAATTATGGCAACTCGTGGCTATATCTCTACGGCTGGCTCAACGGCGGCCGCTACCTGAGCCCTGACGGCCAGACCTGCACGCTCGACTCGCCCGAAATCGTCGAGGCCCTTGTTTACATGACCGAGATGTACGAGGCGCTTGGCGGCGCGGAGGCCGTGTATGCCTTCCAGAGCACCATGCAAGGCGGTGATTTGGACCCCTTTCTCAGCGATAAGGTGGCGATGAAGATTGATGGCAACTGGTTTTTGCCCCTCATCGCCAACCATCGGCAGGACATGCGCTTCGGCGTGGCGCTGCCGCCCGCGCCGGAAGGCATGCCGCAGTTTGGCTGGTGCGGGGGATGGTCCTATGTGATTCCGCGAGGCAGCAGCAATCCCGAGGCGGCTTGGAAACTGGCCAAATACCTCGTCTCGCACCGCGCCAACAGGATTCGTTTGGAAGAACAGCTCCGAATCGCCCGGGGCCAAGGCACCGTGTTCATCCCACCGTTTCACGCGCGCAAGGACGTTACCCAATGGCAGTTGGACGAGCTTATTTACAATGATCCCAACATGTCCCAGCGGTTCAAAGACGCCGCGCGGGTGTTTGCCGATTCGCTGCCCATATCGCGCTTCCGGCCCGTGACGCCTGTCGGACAGCTCCTGTGGAACGAGCATATCCGTGCCATGGAAGCCGGGATCTTCATGCGGTTTGAACCTACGGATGTTCGGCGCAACGCCGAACTGGCCCTGGCCCGCAGCACACGCATGGTGCAACGCGAACTCGACCGCATCTACAAGCCCGTCGAGCGTCCCGTCTTGAGCTGGCCGCCCATCGTCGCGGCGTATGCCCTGCTGTTGGCCGCGGCATTTCTCGTTATGGTGATGTATTTCGGGCGGAAACGAACGGAGCGGGGGTATTTCCGCCAGGAATTTCGGGCGGGCTACGCGTTTGCTTCCCCGTGGTTCATCGGTTTCGCCGTGTTCGGCGGTGGGCCGCTGGTGTTCTCGATCTTCATGAGTTTCTGCAGTTACGACGTGTTTTCGCCGCCGCAATTCGTGGGGCTTGCCAATTACGCGGAGATGCTGTTTGACGATCCGCTGTTTTACAAATCTTTGGCCAATACGCTGTTCATGGCTCTCGGGATCCCGCTGGGCATGGCGGTCAGTATGGGAATGGCACTGCTGCTGAGCTATGAAGTCAAAGGCATGCCTGTCTACCGCACATTCTTCTATTTGCCCGCCATCATGCCGGCCGTGGCGGCGTCGCTGCTCTGGATTTGGATATTCAATCCCGAGGAGGGCGTGCTCAATGCGCTTCTCGCCAATGCCGGCATCCAAGGTCCTGCGTGGCTCAACAGCCAGACATGGTCGAAACCTGCGCTGATTCTCATGATGCTGTGGAGCGCGGGCGGCGGCATGATCGTGTGGCTGGCCGGCATCAAGGGGATTCCGCGGCATCTTTACGAGGCCGCCGAGATCGATGGCGCCGGCATTTTCTCCCGGTTCTGGAATGTGACCGTGCCTATGCTTACCCCCTACATCTTTTTCAACCTTATCATGGGGCTGATCGGCACGTTTCAGATCTTTACCCAGGCCTACGTGATGACCCAGGGCGGCCCGGTCGATTCGACCTTGTTTTACGTCTACCACCTCTTCAATAACGC
>SLSB01000045.1 GCA_007130675.1 Candidatus Hydrogenedentota bacterium
ACTTTGTCCCAGTTGACGACATTCCACCACGCGGAGATGTAGTCGGGCCGACGGTTCTGGTAGTTGAGGTAGTAGGCGTGTTCCCAGACGTCGAGTCCGAGAATGGGCACCTGGCCATCCATGTAGGGCGAGTCCTGGTTGGCTGTGCTGCGCACTTCGAGACCGCTGTTGGCGCCAAGCACCAGCCAGGCCCAACCGCTGCCGAAGCGGGTTGCCGCCGCATCCGAGAATTTCTCCTTGAACGCCTCAAACCCGCCAAACATGCTGTCAATGGCCGAGGCCAGTTCGCCGGAGGGCTGACCGCCTTTGCCGGGGCCCATGATCTGCCAGAACAGGCTGTGGTTGGCATGGCCGCCGCCGTTGTTGATCACGGCCTGGCGCTTGGCTTCAGGCACGCTCTGGATGTCCTTGAGGACGTCTTCGATAGCCTTGTTTTCGAGCCCGGAAAGCCCTTCGATCGCGGCGTTCACCTTGGCGACATAGGTGGCGTGGTGTTTGCCGTGGTGGATTTCCATGGTGCGGGCGTCGATATGGGGTTCCAAAGCATCGTAAGCGTAGGGCAACTCTGGAAGTTGATATGACATGTCTTGCTCCTTCATTGTTTCCAGTCTTCCGCGTTCGCCTCGTGCTCGAGGCGTATCCCTATACCAACATCGGAAACCGCAATTATGTTTCCGCCAAGAGACCGCGGGGACGGGCCGGGCGGTTGAAGCCGGGCGTCGTCGAGGGTACACTCGGGCGAAGATCGGGGATTGCAACACAGGGTTAGCGGTATGGGCAGATGGGTGCGGGCGTGTTCTCTCGGCGAATTGCCTCCAGGCGGGCGCAAGACCGTTGACTGCGGCCTGGGTGAACTCATTGTCTTGTTCAACGTGGATGGAACGGTTTTCGCTCTCAGCGACACATGCCCGCATCAGGGTGCGCCGCTTTCGGAAGGGCAGATCTGCGAGGGCACCGTGTATTGCCCGATGCATGCGTGGCCCTTCTCGCTCGAATGCACAGACAAACCGCCCAATGACCTGATTCGCCATTATTGCGTCAGAATCCGTGCCGGGGCGATCTATCTTGCGGCTCCCGAAACGGATTGAGGAGGCGTGCGGCGGGCTCACTCCACAATGCCACCGCGATGGCGGTATAATTCCGAAAGCAACCAACACGGAGACACCGAGACCGACTCATGCACAATACCCAACGCCAGGAATCGCTGGAGGTTACCCGGGACTTGCTTGTCCGGTACGACCGCCCCGGCCCGCGCTACACCAGTTATCCGACGGTGCCGGCATGGTCCGAGGCGTTTTCCGAGAAGGATTACCGGGATTGTCTCGACCGGGCGGCGGCGCGGACCGGCGAGCCGTTGTCGTTGTATGTGCATATCCCCTTCTGTGAACGGCGCTGCGCGTTTTGCGGATGCAACTCGATTGCAACCGAAAAGAAGGACGTCGTGGTCAAGTACCTGGACCACCTCGAGCTCGAGTTGCGGATGCTCGCCGACACCCTCGCCGCGACGCGCCCGCTCAAGCAGATCCATTGGGGCGGGGGGACCCCGACCTACCTCGATACTCCCCAAATGCGGCGCTTGTTCGAGGCGATTGCCGACGTGTTCGAGGTGGCCGAAGATGCGGAGATCGCCATCGAGACCGATCCCCGCGTGACTACCCCCGAACAGATAGCGCTTTTGCGCGAGCTCGGGTTCAACCGGATCAGCATGGGTGTGCAAGACCTCGATCCGGAGGTGCAATGCGCCATCGGCCGCAACCAGACCGAAGAACAGACACGCACGCTTGTGCAGTTGTGCCGTGACGCAGGCTTCGAGGGGCTCAATATGGACTTGGTCTACGGCCTTCCCGGCCAGACCCTGGCCTCGTGGACGAAGACCATCCCGCGGATCATCGAGATGCGGCCCGACCGCCTGGCCGTGTACAGTTGCGCCTATCTGCCCGACAAGATGCACAACCAGCGCAAACTCGACGCCACCATCATGCCCACCGGTCCCGAGAAATACGCGCTGTTCGCCGAGGCACGCCGGATGCTCACCGAGGCGGGCTACCGCGCTATCGGCATGGACCATTTCGCCCTGCCCCACGACGAATTGACGCACGCGATGGACGAACGCCGCCTCCACCGTAATTTCATGGGGTACACGGTTGTTCCGTCGTCCGACATGGTAGCCTGCGGCATCTCCGCGATTGGAGAGGTGGGAGGGGGGTATGCCCAGAACGAGAAGAAACTGTCGCGCTATTACCAGGCGCTTGAGGAAGGCCGTTTTTCGACGGCCCTCGGATGTCTGCTGTCCGACGACGACGAAATTCGCCGCTGGGTCATCCGCACGCTGATGTGCAATTTTTTCCTCGATTTCTCCGAGCTGCAGCGGCGGTACGGCGTCGAATTCGGCCAGTATTTTGCCGATGAGCAAGAATCTCTTGCCGAATTCCGCGACGAAGGTTTTGTGGACTGGGATGAAACCGGTCTCAAGGTTCTCCCGTTAGGCCAAGTATTTGTCCGCAATATTGCCATGATTTTTGACGCCTACCTGAAAGGCCGGGGGGCGCAATCCGCGCGCTTCTCGCGCACCGTGTAATGGTGGAGTCCCGGCAGGCTGTTGTGATTGGAGGAGGGGTGACGGGCCTTTGTGCCGCGCACCATCTCGCGCAGGACCTCGGCCACGAGAATGTCCTCCTGTTGGAAGCCGGCAGCGAACCCGGCGGCACCACACGAACCTCGGTTGAGGGCGGCTATGCCTGCGATTGGGGGCCCAATGGATTCCTTGACCGTGAACCGGCCACCCTCGAGTGGATAGACCGTCTCGGCGTCTCGGGTGACTTGATCCGCGCGAACGAATCCGCCAAACACCGGTTCATCTTTACGCGGGGCCGGTTGGTCGAGGCGGTGGGGCCGCCACGGTTCTTCGTCAGTCCGCTGCTGACCGTGAGAGGGCGCCTTCGGCTGATGTGCGAGCCGCTGATTCCCGGCAAGCGCGACCACACCGGCGAGACGATCTGGCAGTTTGCCGCGCGGCGCATCGGCAAAGA
>SLSB01000041.1 GCA_007130675.1 Candidatus Hydrogenedentota bacterium
CCACCCTCCATGATGTTCGACGTAATGACGGCCGACTGGACATGCGGCCCGAGGCGCACCTTCACATGGTCTTCGCGATTGGTCGAAAACTCGCAACCCGTCACAATCACGTTGCGGGAATTGGCGTCGATGCAGGGCAGACCTTCCCGGGCCTGGTCCCAGTTCGAGAAATGGCAGGACTCGAAGAATACCGTGCCATCTCCCTCGAGTTTGGCATGACTGTCGAGTCCTCTCACGGCCCAGAAGCCGCACCCGGTGAATTTCACCTGGCCCCTGTTCCGAGGTCCAACCTCGATAGTGGACATAAACATGCCGTTGACAAACGAGATGCCCGAACCGGCCATCACATCGTCGACCCGCACGGCGCGCGGGGTGATGTCCATGTAACAGTTGGTGTATACGCCCGAGCCGGGGGACGTGCGCTCGATATCGCCGGCCGCGTTGCGAATGTTTCCGCGAATGAAGTGCATGCCCGTGTTGTAGAAGATGCTGAACAGGTTGAACCCCATCTGGCCGTCCGTGCGGCCGATAATAAACGCGGTGCCTTCGCTCTTGGTAAACTCCCAGAGGGGGCTGTCGGGGTCCGTGTCCCAGAACGGCCAGAAGTGGATGTTTTGAATCCGGCCCACGTCGTAACACTGGTCAATATAGAGTCCTTTGTACAAAGCATGCGCGTACAATCCATCGATGAAGTGCCGCCCGGTGGGAAACGTGCCGAAATCGACGGCTTGATACGGATTAATGATAGTCACGTGGATAATCGAGGCATTGTCGCAGAACTTGCGGCTGGCGATGGTCCATGGGTAAGCATGGGGCGGATTGGCCTTAATCTGCTCGGGGTAGAAGATGGTGACGCCGCGGAGGGTCGATTGCGTGTTCATGCCGATGAATGGGGGACCTTCGGGCTCGCCCTTCCCGTCGACAGCCAGCAGCACCGTGCCTGCATCGACCGGGACTCCCCGTTGCGGAGACCGCCAGATGCCCTCGAGGGTGACGTTGTCGGGTATTTCGATGCGCGTCTTGATGAGAAAACGGCCGGCAGGAACCTGCACCAAGCCGCCTCCCACTTCTCCAGCAGCGTCAAGAGCGTCTTGGAAAGCCGCCGTATCGTCGGTCTCACCATCTCCGGCCGCCCCGAAATCCGCGACGTTATAGATGCCTGCGGAAGATGAGAGGGATTCGGCGTGAGATGCCGGCGCCAGCAGGAAAGGCACGAACAAGGCGAGGCAGAAGCAGAAGGCTGCCGCAAACACAACGCCGTGATTGTCAGTTCTTCCACGATTCATGCCGCCGTCTCCTTTCCCTGCGGATGCACCAGGCCACGCGGCTCTTGCACATATTTCGCGCCCGCTTCGGAACTTCTCATCCTTCGCGGGTCTTGCCATTCCGCAGGGCTACTTCGCGACGAGGTTGACCAGTTTGCCCGGCACGTAAACCTCTTTCAATATGGTCTTGCCTTCGAGATGGCGCTGAACGTTGGGCTCGGCCTTGGCGGCCTCGAGCACCGCCTCTTTCGATGCGTCTACCGGAACCTTGATGACGCTGCGCAGCTTGCCCATGACCTGCACCGCGATATCGATTGTGTCTTCGGCAAGGAGACTCTCGTCGTGTTCGGGCCATGGTTCGTAGGCCAGGGTCGAGCTGTGCCCGAGGCGTTCCCAAAGCTCTTCGGCCATGTGCGGAGCAAAGGGCGCGAGGAGCAGGACGAATTTCTCCGCGTCGGCTTTGTCCATGTTCGCGGCTTTCATCGCCTCGTTGACGAACTCCATCATTCGCGAGATGGCGGTGTTGAACGACATGTTCTCGATATCCGCCGTGATCGCCTTGATGGCATGATGCAACACCTTCCTCGGGGCCTCGTCTCCCCCACTCTCGACAATCTTCGGACTCAGCGACCCGTCTTCGGCGACAAATACGCTCCAGGCCCGCCGGAGAAAACGGTGGACGCCCTGCACGCCCTCTTCGGTCCACGGTTTGTCGCGTTCGAGGGGCCCCATGAACATTTCGTAGAGCCGCATCGAGTCGGCGCCCAGTTCGCGCACCACATCGTCGGGATTAACCACGTTGTAGCGCGATTTGCTCATCTTTTCGACCTGCGAACGCACGCGCGTATCCGTGCCCGTGACGTACCATTCGCTGCCGCGCTGTTCCACCTGGTGCGGGTAGTAATACTTGCCCGATTCGTCCTGATACGAGTAGGCGAGAATCATGCCCTGATTGAACAGCTTCGTGAACGGTTCTTTGGTCGAAACATATCCGGCATCAAAGAGCACCTTGTGCCAGAAACGCGAATACAGCAGATGAAGCACCGCGTGTTCCGCACCGCCGACATAGAGGTCCACGGGCATCCAGTAGGACTCGACGTCCTTTGCCCACGCCTCGTTGTCGTTCCGAGCATCGCAAAAACGCAGGTAGTACCAGCACGAACCCGCCCACTGGGGCATGGTGTTGGTCTCGCGCTTCGCGGGCTTGCCGGTTTCCGGATCGGTCGTTTCGACCCAGTCGGTTGCACGCGCGAGCGGCGGGCGACCGTCGGCGGTGGGTTTGTATTCATCAAGCTCCGGCAACACCACAGGCAAATCTTTGACGGGAACCGCTTTGACGGTGCCGTCCTCGAGGGTAATCAGCGGAAACGGTTCGCCCCAATAGCGCTGGCGCGAGAACAGCCAATCGCGCAAGCGGTAATTCACCGTGCCTTTGCCCAGGTCCTGATTTTCGAGCCACGCCGAGATCGTCTTCTTGGCCTCGGGCACATCGAGTCCGTTGATGTCGGGGGCATTTGCGGGGTCTTTCCAGAAACCGGCCACCCGCGCCCGCTGGTCCTCGGGGATTTCGTCCGCGGACGCGAACCCCGAGTTGACGAGCGTTCCGTCGCCGGTCCAGGCTTCTTGCTGCACATCCACCCCGTCGCGGTGGATGACCTCGATGATGGGCAGCCCGAATGTTCGGGCAAATTCGTGGTCGCGCGTATCATGCGCCGGCACAGCCATGATCGCGCCATAGCCATATTCGGCGAGCACGTAGTCGGC
>SLSB01000388.1 GCA_007130675.1 Candidatus Hydrogenedentota bacterium
CGCGGCGAATTCCGGCGCGACCTCGGGCAAAGGCAAGCCCCGCACGAATTCCGACTGAGCTTTCAACACCTCGAATAAACGTTGCGCCTCGGCATCCTCGCGCAGCAACCGCTCTACGGCCTCGGGCTCCGTGCTTTCGCCGTCGAGATACGCCGACAGCATTTCGATACGCTTATCCTGATTCATACGTCGTCTCCTCCGAGTTCCAGCAACTGGAGCCGGAGTTGTTCGCGCGCGCGGGCCAACCGGCTCTTCACCGTGCCTTTGCGGCATTTGGTCACCGCCGCGATCGCGTCATAATCGAGTCCGTTCAACTCGCGCAACACCAACACTTCGCGGTGGTCGGGCGACAGCCGCTCGAGGGCGTCCTCGAGCAGCGCCCCGATCTCGCCAAGCCGCGCTTGGCGGTCCGGGGTTGATGCCGTGTCGCGCAGGGCCGTTTCCGATGCATCCTCGCGCGTCAGCGACTGCGTCCTGTACCTGCCCCGGCGGCCTGTATCCCGCAAGAAATTGAGCGTGAGATTACGCGCGATACCAAACAGCACAGTCGAAAACTTCGCTTTCGGCCGTAGACGGGGCAAATAACGGTACACCCGGATGAAACTGTCCTGGGCAAGGTCTTCAGCGTCCTGGCGCGATCCCGTCATCCGCTGACAGAACACCACCACGCCCTGCTCGTACCGCCGCACCAGGCGCGTAAACGCTTGGTCGCTACCGGCGCGGGCCAGCGCAATCAGTTCCCAGTCTGACGGTTCGCTCATTGGCAGAGCGGCCTTGGCCACATACGATTCAACACCATCCCTTGCAGGAAGTTCCAGGATTCTGGAACACAGAACGGCATGCAGATTCCCTTCTGGCGCGGCTCCGGCGCTCGTGTTACGACTCGCGTTCCATTTCTTGCCGCGTGCGCACAATCAGACTGGTCAACTCGTCTTGAAGCGCCGCGGCCTCTTCGATGAGCGGACGGATGCCCGGGTCTGCGGCCATCTTTATGCCCTTAAGCAGGCGCAACAGAAACGCCATCTCGCGCGTGGTGCGGCGTGCCGCAACCAGCTTGGTCACCTGGGTTTTCGGGTTGGTGTGCACCAGCGCCTCGGACGCATCGACACCGAAATTCGTGGCCGCGACAATCATGCGATCGGCGAGGGCTTGGGGAAGTTCGGGCTCGACCTGACGCACCAGCTCGACCACCGCCAGCGTCAGTTCGTAAGCACGGCGCTCGATATCGTGCAGGGCTTGCACCCCCTGTAGTCGTGAGGTTCTGATGGCACTCCCCTCCCGCGCGGCCACTCCCTCTCCGGGCATGAACGCGCATTCAGACCGGCTTCACCCGCGGACCATCGGGCGTATCTTCGACGGTCCACCCCATTTCCTTAAGTGTATCGCGAATTTCATCGGCGCGGGCAAAGTTCTTTTCGCGCCGCACCCGCTGCCGCTCATTCACCAGCTCGATCACCTCATCTGGCACACCGTCGGTGTCTTTCGAGGGAAACAGTCCGCAGGCTTCGTCAAGGCGGCCCAGAAGGGCCAGGGCGTTGGAAGCGCCGACTTCGCCCAGACAATCCTCATCGATCAGTTTATTTGTATCGCGGATAAAATCGAACACCGCCGCCAAGGCGGCCGAAATGTTGAGGTCGTCGTCGAGGGCCTCTCCAAAGGCTCGCTCGCAAGCCGCCGTTTCTTCCGCCAGCTCCGAGCCGTCGCCATCGATATCTTCCAAGCGCAGGCGAAAATCCCGGATGCGCCGCAGAGATTGCGCCGCGGCATCGAGCCCCTCGAACGTGAAGTTGCTGGGCTGCCGGTAATGTGCCGCCGACAACACCCACCGGATCGCCGCGGGCTCATAGCCCTTATCGAGAAGCTCGCGCAGCGTATACGTATTGCCAAAGGATTTCGCCATCTTGCGGCCTTCGACGCGCAAATGGCCCGAATGAAGCCAGTACCGCACAAAAGGTTTACCCGTCGCCGCCTCGGACTGCGCGATCTCGTTTTCGTGATGCGGGAAGACCAGGTCGACGCCCCCGCAATGAATGTCGAAACTGTCACCCAGGTACTTGCGGCTCATGCATGAGCACTCGATGTGCCAACCCGGCCGCCCCTTGCCCAGCTCCGTTTCCCAGAACACGTCGCCGTCGTCTTCGTCCCACGCTTTCCACAGGGCGAAGTCGCGCGCGTCCTCTGTTTCGTATTCGTCCGAGTCAATGCGCCCGTCTGCGTTGGCTTTGAGCGCATCGATGTCAAAGCCGCTGAGCTTGCCATAGTTGGGGAAAGAAGACAGGCGGAAATAGATGCTGCCGTCTACTTCATAGGTATGGCCTCGGTCGCGCAGCGTCTTGACAAACTCGACCATCTCGGGGATGGTCTCGGTGGCCCGGGGCATATGATGCGGACGCCGAATACGCAGCGTATCCATATCGTCCAGAAAGGCTTGTGCATACCGGCCCGTGAGCGATTCCAACGGCTCGCCGGTCTCTCGGCACGTGCGGATGATCTTGTCCTCGACATCGGTAAGGTTCATCACATGCGTGACCTCGAATCCGCGGTACTCGAGGTGCCGGCGCAAAAGATCCCCGAACAGAAATGCGCGCAAGTTGCCGATATGCGCGAAGTTGTACACGGTAGGCCCGCAGGTGTAGAGCCCAACCTTGCCCTCCTCGAGCGGCACAAACGCTTCCTTGCGGCGTGTCAGGGTATTGAAAAATGCGATGCTCATAAAATCGGCTTTCGTTATGAGAGTTCTCTCCCGCGACCCAAATCCCAAACGGAGAGTGTAGCGCCCGCCACGCAAACAGTTCAAACCCGCCTGGGACCCCGCATCGCCGGGTAAGCACTGGTGAAGTTGGGGCCAACCCCCTCGTGCGCTCTGGTTGTCGGATTTCAGCACCAACAGCGCGAAACTATAGTAGCCCGGGGCAAGGAACGCGCTTGCGTGTGGCGCCGCCCCGGGATCAACGGTTCTCACCCCCCTCGCTTAGCGCTGAAGGCTCGACCCATGTCATGGCGAATCCGCAGC
>SLSB01000308.1 GCA_007130675.1 Candidatus Hydrogenedentota bacterium
GACCGGCAGGTTTCGGTGGGTATCAGCCATGCCCGCGAATTGGGGAAGGACACGGTGGCGGTGGTGTCGTCGGGCAACGTGGCGTGTGCCGCGGCCGCGTATGCCGCGCGGGCCGGAATGCGGGCCCTGTTGCTCATGCACGGCCAGGCGGGCGGCGGAAAAGTGGCGCAGGCGGCTGCGTATGGCGCAACCGCCGTGCGCGTCGATGAACCTTCGGCGGGCAAGGTTTTCGACTTGTGTCTCGAGGCCTGCGCGGCGTTCGGTTGGTATCATCTCTCGACCGCGGGGATGTATGAACCCTTCAACGTCGAGGGGGCCAAGACCATCGCCTATGAACTCTACCACCAGACCGACGGCGACCTGCCGGACTGGCTCGTCGTGCCCGTGGGCGGGGGCGGGTTGCTCGGCGGCGTGTGGCGGGGTTTCCTTGACCTCGAACGGCTGGGGCTTGTCGAGCGCATCCCGCGTCTGTGCGGGGTGCAGGCCGCGGGCTGCGCGCCGTTCGTGAAGGCTATCGAAGAGAACACGCCGTTTCTCGATACCCTCGAGCATCCCTGGCCGAATCCCAAAACCATCGCGGGCGGCATTGCCGACGACATCATTTTCGACGGCCACACGGCCCTGCCTGCCGTTCGCCAGACCAGCGGCGCCGCCGTCGCGGTCGATGATGGCGAGATCATGGACGGTCTTCTGCTGCTGGCCCGTGCCGAGGGGCTGTTGTGCGAGCCTACATGCGCCGTGGTCGTTGCCGCCTTACGGCATTTGAAAGAACGCGCTCCCGGCGCACGTGTCTGCTGTTTGCTCACCGGCAACGGCGTCAAGGACATTGCCGCCATCTCGCAGCACGTACCCGAGCCAAGGACCATCCCTGCGGACCTCGATGCCTTGCGGAGCGTTACGGAGGAAACGGCGTGAAGCAAATCTTTTCAAAAACATCAACGATGAAAAGCAAGGACAGGTCCCGCCTTGTTTCGCAAACCGGAGGGTCAGTCCCTGTTCTTCGCCCATTATTCGGATTCTTTCTGGTGGTTGCACTGGTTCTTGGAGGGTGTTCGGACTCGCGCGAGGTGCTTCTGATCTACAGTCCGCACGGGCCGGACATACTGGGAGACTACGAGCGCAAATTCGAGGCGCTGTATCCCGAGGTCGACGTGCAATGCCTCGACATGGGTTCGCAGGAGGTGTACGAACGCATTCGAGGCGAGCGGAACAATCCCCAGGCCGGTATCTGGTGGGGTGGGCCGTCGTCGATGTTTATTCAGGCCGCCGGGGAGGGGTTGCTTGCGCCTTACGAACCTTCGTGGGCGGATCAGATAGACGCCGCGTACCGCGACCCTGAACACCGCTGGTACGGGACCTATCTCTCGCCTCTGGCCATTGTGTTTAACACCATGGCGCGGTCGAAAGACACCGTTCCGCAAACGTGGGACGCGTTGCTCGAGCCCGAGTGGCACAAAAGGATTGCCGTGCGCGACCCGTTGCCTTCGGGCACGATGCGGACGTTCATCTGCGCGATGATGCTGCGCGCGCCGACAGAAGACGAGGGCATCGCGTGGCTGAAACGCTTCGACGAGGCGACCGCCGACTACCTGGCCAATCCGCAGTTGCTCTACGACCATCTCAAGCGCAACGAGGAGCGTATCAGTGTGTGGCTGCTGGCGGACATTGCTCTTCAGCGCGAGCGGAACGATTATCCGCTGGACACGGTTGTGCCGCCGGAAACGCCGGTTATTACCGAGGGCATTGCCATCGTCGAAGGCGCGCCCAACCGCGAGTGGGCGGAGCGGTTCTATGAATTCGTGACCACCACCGAGGCCCTTGCACACCAGGCCCATGCCTACGCCAAGGTCCCCGCGCGGAAGGACGTCGATCCCGCCGCGCTTCCCGAATGGATGGTCGAGCAGTCCATCGAGGCCATGGACATTGACTGGCTCGAGTTCGCCGAGAACGAACGGGCGCGTATAGAACGGTGGAAGATGGAGGTCTATGGCGCGCCATGAGTTCGGTGCAGTTTCGGAGTGTATCGCGCACATTTCCCGAGGGCGGCGGCATTCGCGAGTTCACCTGCGATATCGCCGAGGGCGAGTTTTTCGCGCTGCTGGGGCCTAGCGGATGCGGCAAGACGACGACCTTGCGCATCGCGGCCGGTCTCGAGACTCCCGACTCGGGCACGGTGGCGTTCGACGGGCGCGACGTGACGCATCTTCCCCCCGAGAAGCGTAACGCCGCGATGGTGTTCCAGAGCTACGCCTTGTTTCCCCATATGAACGTGTTCGAGAACGTAGCGTTTGGGTTGCGCGCGCGCAAAATGCGAAAGACCGAGATCGTCGCGCGGGTCGACGAGTCGCTTGAATTGGTTCAGCTTGCCGGCATGGGTAAACGCGACGTGACCGAGTTGAGCGGCGGCCAGCAGCAGCGCGTGGCGCTCGCACGGGCGCTCGCGGTGCAGCCGCGCATTCTGCTGCTCGATGAACCCTTGAGCAACCTCGACGCCGAGTTGCGGTACAGCACGCGCCAGCAGTTGGCCGAGCTGCAGGC
Organism: Candidatus Hydrogenedentota bacterium; assembly: GCA_007130675.1. Classification (GTDB taxonomy): domain Bacteria; phylum Hydrogenedentota; class Hydrogenedentia; order Hydrogenedentales; family SLHB01; genus UBA2224. Next base: position 2,539 of record SLSB01000308.1, read on the forward strand.
GCGGCTCGGCATTACCGCCCTTTACGTCACCCACGATCAGGAAGAGGCACTCGCGCTGGCCCACCGGATCGCCGTGCTTGAAGACGGCGCCTGCCACCAGATCGGCACGCCCGACGAGATCCTGCATCACCCGGCGACGCCGTTTGTAAGCACATTTCTTGCGCGCCAGCGCGACGCACAACCGCTGGACAAGCACGGATGATGCCGGAACGGCAGCGCGATTCCAGACGCCCAAGTGTGTTGTGGATCCTGGGCGATCAGCACCGTGGTCAGGCGCTGGGGTGCGCCGGTGACCCGAACCTCGAAACGCCTCATCTCGACCGGCTCGCGGGCGCGGGGGCGACGGCTATTGCGGGATCCCCGTTGTGCACGCCGTATCGCGGCTCGATGCTGACGAGCCGGTACCCGCACGAGTGCTGCCCAGGCCACGATCATGCCATGCCGGAGGGGCTGCCGACCATCGCTACC
>SLSB01000124.1 GCA_007130675.1 Candidatus Hydrogenedentota bacterium
CCCTCGGCGCTGGCAAACCCTTCCTGGCGGTACACCGGCGAACCGTCCGGGGTGAGCACGAACAGCGTCGGCAACGCTTGCACGCCGTACTGACGGGCAATGTCGGGATTTGCGTCGGAATCCACCTTCAGCGGCACATAGTCCTGCAACGCGCTGATGACCGCTTGGTCGGTGAACGTCTCGGCTTCCATTCTCTGACAGGGCGGACACCAGTCCGCGTACACATCCAGAAAGATGAGCTTGCCTTCGGCCTGGGCCTGCTCGATCGCGGTGTCGAGGTTCTCGGCCCAGGGGATTTCGTCGGAATCAGCGGCAAACACCGCCGGAGCCGTTACTATCAACAGCACGGCTAACCCTAGCAGCGGGAAAGATTTGAACGTCTCTTGGCTTTGTCGCATGTGACTACCTCCAGGTTGGGAAAACGGCAACATTGCCTGCTTTCCAGCCTATAAGCCAACGGTGAGGGGCTGGCGATGTATTCCGTTCACGCGAGCCTGCACGCCGCGGCGCACCACGCAAGAACGTCGGGCTTCGTCTTGATTTCTTGCACCGTGAGCAAGTATGACAGAAGTCACACTACATGCCAAGCAAATCTCAAGGCGAGATATGTGGCGATGGCACATCCAAGACCCAAAGAAAAACGCTAAAGGTGCGCAATGGCGAAACAACGAATCGATCATGTCAACATTGTGGTATCGAATTTGACCCGTTCGGTGCACTTCTACGTGGAGGTTCTGGGGTTCGAGGAGACCCGGCGCGCGCATTTGTCGGGCGCGTGGCTCGATGCCGTCACGGGCCTCGCCGGGGTCGAGGCGGAAGTGGCGTACGTGCAGCCGCCGGGTGGCGGCCCGCGCATCGAGCTGATTCAGTATTTCGCTCCAAGTGGGATCACGTTGCCCGAAACGGCCCTCCCCAATACCGTCGGGCTTCGGCATATCGCGTTCTTTGTCGAGGACATCGACGCCGTCTGCGCGCGGTTACACGACGCGGGCATCGAGACGATTTCCCGTCCCATGGCCGTGCCCGAGCAGGTCGTCACGCATGACGCGGGCCGCAAGCGCCTGTGCTACTTTCGCGATCCCGATGGGGTGCTGCTCGAACTGGCGGCATATTCGTGAGACGTTCTGCGAAAAATCGGCCGGATGCGCCCCGGATCAATCCAACAGCAGCAGGCCCAAGCCGCCGTAGGCCAGCAGGCGGATGAGTCCCGCGAGAAATCCGAACATCATGCGCATCGCCGCAAACGCAAGGACGCTATTTAGTCCGAGATCATAGATCACCCACACAAAGACCATGGCGATGATATACGCGAGCCCCGTGCCGATGATACCTAGAAACGCTCCGAGCATCATCGACACCATATACAAGACAAAGCCCACGCCTATCGAAACGATCCCGACGTGGACGGCGCTCGCGGCCCAGTGGTAGCCCGGCAACCGTCCGGCGTAGGCCAGCGCCACGAACAGCGCCGCGAACGTCGGTGCAAACAGAAACACCGCCTCGAGCAGATACATCACCACGCGCACGCTGGTTTGCTGGGACTCGGTCCAAGCTTCCGGTGGACCAAACAACCCGAGTCCGCCCGCGCTCTCGGCCTCGCGCCGTACCGGCCGCTCCCCGACCGGCGCTGTATCGATGAAGGTGGCTGCAATCGCAAGCACGATAACGCTGATCGCGGCGATCCACAGACCCGTCCGAAATGCGCGGGTTTCGCGAAAATCCTCGAACCGCTTGCCGAGCGAGGGCGGCTCGTCGTCATAGTCGTCCGGATCATGGTCAAGAATGCCCAGGTCCGGCGCATCGGGTTCGGGGACCTCCGATGGTTGGATAGCGGCCGCCGCCGTTTCGGTGGTCGAGGGGTCCTGATACTGGTTCGCACAGATGTGGCAGATGGCCCCCTCTGCGGTGGGGTGCTTGTCCCAGTCCCCGCGAAATGCACGGCCACACCGCGCACAGTGGTCACGGCTGCTTTTCGGGGGCAAATCTTGCTCGTCGGCCGCCTCTCCGGCGGGGCGTGCGTTCTTGTCGCTGACCTTGAACGTCAGTCCGCACTTGCCGCAGATGCTCTCCATCCCCCATGCCGCAGCCGACACGTAAAACCGGTGCCCGCATTCACATGTGCAAATTAGTCGTTCCATACTGGCGATAATACCCTCTTCGGGTGGCATTTATTCAATTTGGGTGCATCACCGAAAAGGACACATGCGTTTCCGGCAGGCGTGTTCCGAGATGCGATGCGCGGATTCAGCAGCGCCGGAAGGTCCAGGCCCTCTGGATACTGCAGCGGTTACCTCCGGGATGCCGTGCTGACGGGCAGGAACGCGCCCCTCTCGATACCGGTGGCGGCATCGCGGGCGTACAGCGTCCACGCTCCACCGGAAGCGTTGTATCCGAGAAAGAAGCGTTCCTCGAACCGCCCGCCTTTCGCGAGCACGTTCCGGGCCAGCTCGGGCCGGTCGCGGCCCTGAGGGTCTCGTACGCGAAGGTGGACGACGTGGTCCGTAACTGTTGCGGCGCTGTCCTGCGGCTCGATGGCACCGTGTATCACAAAGGCCTGTCCGTCGCGCGCGGCGGCCAGGGCAATACCGGCCACTTCGTACGGCAACAGGGCATACAGCTCGGCGCGCCCCGGATAGAACACGTCTTCAATGCGGTTCGTGAAGCCGCGGTACATCCCGCGGCGCATGTCATAGATGTGGGCCTCGCGCGCAAACGTCACCCACGCGGGCTTGGGGCGCTGATCGGCCATCCAGATGGAATCATCCGGGCGCAGCTTCGGATGGCGCAATACGCCGACATACTCTCCGTCACCAAGCGTGTAACGTCTGATTTCGGAGCTTTGCAGCCGATGGGATTCGTCGGGACCCCGCACCTCGACTTGGATATCGACTTCAGGCGCAAGGCCGGACACCTCGGCTAAGAGATTCCCTACAGCTCTGCGAAACGGCATCTCCGTGCCCAATGTGCGCCAGATCTGGTAATCCCGGCAAAGCATATTGAGGAA
>SLSB01000044.1 GCA_007130675.1 Candidatus Hydrogenedentota bacterium
GAGTTGTTACCGCCGCAGCCTCGAGGTGGCCCTCGATAACGGCGTCAAGACTATTGCGTATCCGGCGATAAGTTGCGGCATCTACGGATATCCCATCCCTGAAGCCGCCAGAATTGCGGTAAATACCGTGGCAGGGTTTCTTGCATCCCACGAGGGCATCGAGCGCGTGCGGTTTGTGCTGTTCTCGGGCGATGTGTATGGGCCGTTTGAAGACGCGCTCGGGGCGCTGTAAGCAAGGTAAACCCGGAACACGGACAAACACGGACGAGGTGGACGGGAAACGGGCCTTCGTGGCTAGTCGGCGCGTTCGAGGCGGATGATGGTGGCTTCGGGGGGGCAGTAGAACCGCACGGGGATGTCGGTGGTGCCGAGTCCGGGCGATGTGTAGCCCTGGGTAGGGCCGTTGCGCCATTGGCGGAAGCAGAATTTGCGTGGCGCGCGGGTGTTGGTGACGACGGCGTGGCCCGTGGGGAGGCATACCTGGCCGCAGTGGGTATGGCCGCACAAGTAGAGGTCGACGCCGCATTCCGATGCGGATACGGCCAGTTCAGGTGTGTGGGCGAGGAGTATGGTGAAATTCTCGCGGGGGACGTTCTCGAGGGCCAGGGGCAGGTTGTCGCATTGGTAGCGGTGAGGATCGTCAACGCCGGCAATCCAGATGCGGTCTTGGCCGCTCTCGAGGGCAAACCCTTCGTTCATGAGTATGGGCAAACCCATCTCGCCAAAGGGGCCTACAAAGGCAGCGATGTCGTGGTTGCCCAATACCGCTGCGCTGCCGCGGGTGGGCCTGATTGAATCAAGCAGACACTGCATGCCCTCGAGAACATGCCCGTAGGGGCCGGTGAAGGCAAAGCGGTAGTCGCCGGTGAATGCGCAAAAGTCGGCCTCGACGGATTCGAGGAACGCACAGAGCTTGTCGGTGAATTCGGCGTCCTCTTCCCAGAAGTGGATGTCGCTCAGATGCAAGATGCGGAATCCGTCGAAGGCCGGCGGCAGGTCTTCGAAGGACAAGGCCAATTCACGCAGTTGGAAATCACGCGCATTGGCCTCGCCGCGCTTGCGCAAACCGGTAAGCTTCAGAAACACATCGAGCGAAAACTCGGGAAAGCGCGGTGCGCTGTGGAACACGCCCTTCCGGGTACTTGCTTCTGCTTCCTTTTCGCGCTCGCGCTCGAGTTCGAGGCGTTGCTGCAAAAGGTTCTGGCGGAGTTGATCACCGTTGGTGCATGCAGGTTGAGGCTGCTTCACGTTGTCTCCTGAATTGCGGCGAATTCTTTCATGTGCTGCATCGTTGCGGTTTGCCCGATAGTACGGATACGCGGGTGAGGATGCAACGGGGAGGGATGAAGGGGAGGGAGTAGAGGCCGTTACCCCAAGAGCTCGTCCCATGAGTCTCGGGCGGGCAAAGCATTACAGATCATAGTGTGCGAGTATTCACGCCAGAAGATGTCCAAGCGGGATGGCAAAGAGCCGATCGCCCAGCTTCACCGCTTCGCGTCCATTGTAGCCGAGCACCGCGGCGACCGCCGCGGGTGTGCGGTCCAGGAACGCCCGCAGTCCGTTCAGGTCGCTTTCTCCCCAGCGAGTCGTTGCCTTCACTTCGATAGCGATCGCTTTGCGTCCTGACTCAATGACAAAATCCACCTCGTGGCGCCCCTGCTCATGCCAGTAAGCAAGCCGCACGTCGGGAAGATGCGCCTCGAGCAGCCCTGCCAAGTTCTGCGCCACATACGTCTCGAACAATGAGCCTCGCAGGAGATCATCGTGGCCCGGTTCCAAACTGTCCACCCCCGCCAAGTATGCGGCCAATCCGCTGTCGGTGAAGTGCAGTTTAGGTGATTTGATCAGCCGCGAGCTGCGGTTCTTGAGGAATGCGGGAAGCCGGTGGATCAGAAACGATGCCTCCAAGAGGTCGAGATATCGGCCTGCTGTGGCTGCACTTAACTTGGCATCGCGCGCCAGCCGACTGATGACCAGCACCTGCCCTGTGCGCAACGCCGTAAGCTGGACCAGGGTACGGAATGCCACCAAGTCGGTAATCTGGGACAACTGTCGGACGTCGCGCTCGACGTACGTCTGTACGTATCCTCGAAACCACTCTGCCGAGGCATCTGCCGGCCCCAGGCAGGCCGGTGGTAATCCGCCGGAGAGCACCTCTTCCTCAGTCACAGGTTTTGCCTTGTCGCGAGGCAATGTTTGCGTTCGGATGAAGCCCGGAAGAAACGGCTCTTCTTTGGTTCGACCCGCAATTTCCCGGCGGGTCATCGGGTGTAACGTAAAATATGCGGCCCGTCCTGCGAGCGACTCGGATACGTGACTCAGCAGCGAGAGGTTCGCCGACCCCGACAAAACGAACCGGCCCTGACGCCGGTCCTCGTCGACGCTCTGTTTGATTGCCACCAGAAGTTCCGGACATCGTTGCACTTCATCCAGAACGGCGTCCTCTTCCAATAGGGACTCCGGATTCTCCTGGGCCGCGGCAAGCGTCGCGAAATCGTCGAGCGTGTGATATCTGCGCCCGGCGGTCATTGGCTTCTCACTACGAAGCAGCGTGCTCTTGCCTGTTTGGCGCAATCCGGACAAAACAACTGCGGGCAGGCGTTCGAGCGCCTTCACAAGCCGAGGCGTGATCTCTCGCGGCAAGTAGTTTGTCATAATCAATCAGATCATAATGGCAAATTGACAATATGTCAAGTGAGATTTCCCACTACTGCCGCACATTTCTTGGTTTGCAGGCCGCAAATTCAAGACCCTGACTCAAGCGTTGCCGCAGACGGATAAGGTATCTGAAAAGCCAGACGACAACGCAATGGAGGTGTTCCGAACTGCGTTTTTGAAGTAAAAGGGGGTTGAAGACGCGGAGAGTGTGCATGTGCGAAGGAAGAACGGGCAGAGCACACATCTGGGAGAGAAGCTCCTGTGTCTTAGCAATGACGCGGCCCTTTTTCCATACTTTGGCGGATTGGTCACTCGGGCAGGGTTTGTGGCCCGCC
>SLSB01000395.1 GCA_007130675.1 Candidatus Hydrogenedentota bacterium
AAGAGAAGAGTTTCGGGATTGGGATTCCCCAGGAAACCCCGGGATTCTTTCTCAAAGGGTCCGCCCACCTCGAGTGGGGCATGAAACACCGGCTCTCGCGCATCTTCAACCCGAAGAGCGGGCGCACGCTCATGCTGGCCTTCGACCACGGCTATATCATGGGGCCCACCTCGGGCATCGAGCGCATGGACCTCAGCATTCCCCCGCTCACCGACTATGTGGACTGTCTCATGTGTACGCGGGGCGCGTTGCGCACCTGCATCCCGCCCGAGACCAACAAACCCGTGGTCATGCGCTGCAGTACCGGCGCGACCATCCTCAAGGACCTCAGCGACGAGGTCATTGGCGTTACCGTCGAGGACGCCCTGCGCATGAACGCCGCCGCCGTAACCACCCAGGTGTGCATCGGCGCGACGTATGAAAAGGAAACCCTCGAGAACCTGTCGTATCTCATCAACGAGGGCAACAACTACGGCGTGCCCACGCTCGGCGTGACGGCCGTCGGGAAAGAACTGGTGCGCGACGCGCGGTATCTCGGGCTGGCGTGCCGCGTGATTGCCGAACTGGGCGCCCATTTCGTCAAGACCTATTACTGCGAGCCGGATTTTGACGAAGTGGTGGCCGGCTGCCCGGTGCCGATCGTGATTGCGGGCGGGAAAAAGCTCCCCGAGAAGGACGCCCTCGAGATGGCCTACAAGGCCATTGATCAAGGTGCGCTCGGGGTGGACATGGGCCGCAACATCTTCTGCGCCGACGACCCTGTCGCGATGGTGCAGGCCGTGCGCGCGATCGTGCATGATAATGAAAAGACGGACAAGGCCCTCGACCTGTACGAGACCTTAAAGAGCGAGCGCGCGAAATAGCGCGGGCCGCTCGATGCATATGCAATGCAAAGCGTAGTGCCTGAACCCAACAGGAGGAACCGCGAAATGACGGACATCACAAGAAGACAATTAATCGGCGGAGTGGTCGCCGGTGCGGCGATGTCTGCCGCCGGCAGCGCATTCGGAAGCGAGGTAAAAATGCCCGACAATAGAGATTTCTACAAGGCCGACGGCTCTTTTGACGAAGAGGCCGCCAAAGAGGCCTACTACGACATGATGCGCCGGTTCAATTATCCCATTGTCGACCGGCTCAGAGGCGACGAGTTTTGGGCGGTGGATTTCGGCATGGGCATGTTTACCGAGGTCGGAATGGCCGGGATTTTCTGGATCAACAACCAAGAACACGACTATTTCGGGCACGAGATCTACCTGCTGCCCGGCCAGATGATTCCCGAGCACCGGCATGTCGAAACCGACGACGCGCGCTACAAAATGGAAGCCTGGCAAACCCGCCACGGGTTCGTGTGGACCTACGGCGAAGGCGAGCCGAACCCCGGCGATGTCGAACGGATTCCGCCCAGTCACCGTGAGATCGCCAATGCCCGCAGCGCCAGCAAGGTTATGCCCGGCGAAATAACCTACCTTCCCGAAGGCGGGCAGTGGCATTTCATGCTGGCCGGCCCCGAGGGCGCCATTGTGACGGAATATGCGTCGTATCATGACGGTGCGGCGTTGCGGTTCAGTCATCCGGACGTACAGTTCTAGCAACGATGTGTATTGAAGCAGGCGGTCCGCCGCACCGGAATATCGTGCGGCGGTCTGCCCGCGCATAGCTTCTGCATCACAGGGCAGGGCATGTGTGCCAGGGCAAGTGGCCGTGTGCGCGGCCGCGCGACATTTAAGGACAATGAAACCAGTGAGATTCCTAGAATCCAGTATCGTGCGCGCAAGTATGTTGGCGGCATTACTGCTGTGTTCCGCGGCAGTCTTGGCCGATGATGCCGATTCACTCTACACACGACGCGACACCTGGCCAGAAACCATGACCGCCACGCGAGAGGCATTTCTGGCCGCGGGGGACATTGCGCCCTATGACGCCGGCCCCTGGTTCACCACTGGGCCGCTCGAGGCCGACGATTTCGCGCATACGCACTTTCCGGTGCGGGAGATCGACCTCCAGGCCAGAGACGGCGAAGACCGGCGCGTCTGGACTGCACAGCCCAGATGGGCCGACGGCCAAGTGATCAACCTGCCCACCGCCGATTGGCACTCGACCTATCTATTCCGCACCATCCGTGCGGAAGCACCCATGAGCCTTACCGCTTTTTTCGGGAGCGATGACGGCATCGAGGTCTGGCTCAACGGCGAGAGAATCCTCTCGAACAATGTACCGCGTGGAGCCGCACCCAACCAGGAAAGGGCGGTGCTCGAGCTTGGCCGCGGCGACAACCGCCTGCTTATGAAGGTCCACAACCAAACGGGCGGCCATGCGTTCTATTTTGCCCTGACCGACGAACGGATCACCACCATCTGGAACCGCATGACCCGGGATTTTCCGCGCGAAACCGCTTGGTTTCGCCAGACCGCCGGCGCGGAGGCACATCTCCATTGGTTTCGCAATGCCGCTGATCCCGCGACCGAAGTGAACATCGTAAACGCCGCTCTCGCGCCCCTTGGCGAACTTGGCGAAGGGTTCACGAGCGAATTGGCCCGGTTGAAAGAGGCCGAAACCGGCGTCAACGATCCCCAGTGGCTGGCCCTCTTCGAGCGTGCGCATACCACCAGAAATGAAGCAAACCTTCTGCGCCAAGTGGATTTTGTGGCCCTCGAACGGGCCGTGAACGATTTGGCGGCTACCTTCCCCGAGGAATACGGCACTGCCGACGTCCGTCTCGAGCGCATACACGAGACCGAACAGGCCGTCGAGCAGTCCCGGCAGGCACTGCGTGAGGCGCAACCCGGCGCCGAGAACGCACTCCGCGAAGCCGCACGCCAGGCAATCGCCGTCCAGCGCGAGGCGCTGCTCGAGAATCCACTGCTGGATTTCGACCGCCTGCTGCTGGTGAGACGCGGCGAAGGCCGCCTTGGACTACCCCAGAACTGGCAAGGCAACTGCTCGCTGCCGCGCACGGGCTACGATAACGAGATCAGCGTCATGAGCCCCGTGTC
>SLSB01000499.1 GCA_007130675.1 Candidatus Hydrogenedentota bacterium
CCGCGAAGAACTCGGACGGCCTCTTTGGACTCCTCGCGCACGATGTCGGCCAGCGCGATGAGGCCTGCCGGGGCATCATCAAGCAGGACATACACAACGGTGTTGCCTCCTTGGGCAAGTGTCTCCACCTTATCCGGAGCGCCTTCAATGTCATGTTCCGCCAAGTAACCGGGGCTCACGACCTTGACGTGCTGGCCGTCGATCGTGGCTTGTGCGCCTTTTCCGGGAATGGCTTCGAAGTCTTCGGGCGAGGCAAGTTCGAGTTCCCTTTCTTCCGCGGCGGCGACAATCCCCTTGGCGATAGGGTGTTCGGAGCGGCTCTCGAGCGCGGCCGCAAGCCTTAAAACGTCGTCTTCCTTGTGATTCTCAAGCGCAATGACCTCCGAGACACCGAATTCTCCGCGGGTGAGAGTCCCCGTTTTATCAAAGACGAGGGTATCCACCAGCCGCGAGGCCTCGAAGGCGGTGCGGTCGCGAATGAGGATGCCGCGCTTGGCGCCCATGGCGGTCGACACCGCCACCACCAGCGGAATGGCAAGGCCCAGGGCGTGCGGGCAGGTGATCACCATAACGGTCACCATGCGCTCGAGAGCAAACACGAATTCCCGGCCGCCAAGCAGCCACGCCACGAGGGTAAGAAGACCCGCGCTGAGTGCGACCATGGTGAGGCCAAACGCCGCCCGGTCGGCCAAGCTCTGGGCGCGCGACGGTGATTGCTGGGCTTCCTGGACCATCTTGACGACCTGCGACAAGTACGAGTCTTCGCCGGTCTTGCTCACTTGTACATGGATGGCCGAATCTCCGTTGATCGTGCCGCCGATGACTTCGTCGCCTTCACCTTTTTCGACCGGCTGGCTTTCCCCCGTGACCATCGCCTGGTTGACCGATGTCCGGCCCTTGACGATGGGGCCGTCGACGGGGATTTTTTCGCCCGGTTTCACCAGCACCTCGTCATCGGGTTGAAGCTCGGTCACCGGGACGTCTTCGAGCTCACCATTTTCTTTGACGAGGTGGGCGTCGGTGGGCATGAGTTTGATGAGCTCCTCGAGGGCGCTCGAGGCTCCCATGATCGAGCGCATCTCGATCCAGTGACCCAGCAGCATGATGTCGATCAAGGTGGCCAGCTCCCAGAAGAACATGCGCCCGGGCAGTCCAAAAACGACCAGTGAGCTGTATCCATACGCGACGGTGATAGCCAGCCCGATGAGGGTCATCATACCGGGCTCGATTTTGCCGAGTTCAGTGGTACACCCCTTGAGGAAGGGCCAGCCGCCATACAAGAATACCGCCGTGCCAAGCGCAAAAAGGATATAGCGATCGCCGGGAAACGCCAGCGTTTCGGCCAGACCGGTCCATTCCTGAAGCATCGGGGAAAGCACAAGTATGGGAATCGTGAGAATAACCGACACCCAGAAACGGCGCTTGAAATCCTCGACCATCTGCTCATGGTGGGCGTGATGGCCGCCACCGTGCCCGTTGTGGCCCTCGTGGGCGCCATGCCCGGCATGGTGCTGGTGTTCATCATGTTTGGCGTGGTGCTCGTGGTGTCCTTCGTGACTCATTTCGTTTTCTTGGCTCATCGCATGTTCGCTCCTGGGCGCTTGCCGCGGGCGCCCCCGCACAAAAGGCGGGCGAGAACCGCCCGCCTCCCTTCAACTCTTATTCTCTGGCGGCTTCGAGATTGGCGCTGACACGCGGCCAGTTCACGACATCCCACCAGGCCTCGACGTAGTCGCCGCGGCGATTCTGGTACTTCAAGTAGTAGGCATGCTCCCAGACATCGATCACCATCAGGGGAATGACGTCCCACGGCGTCAGGTTCTGGTGGTTCTCGATCTGCAAGACGAGCAAGCGGTCGTCGGCGGGGCGGTAGTGCAGGGCGCACCAGCCGTTGGCTTCGACGCTGATCGAGGCCGCCGAGAACTGCGTTTTAAAGGCCTCGATGCTGCCGAAGTCCTTCGCGATTTGCCCGGCGAGCAACCCGGCGGGGTCTCCGCCCCCTCCATTGCCGGGAGGCGCCATAACCGACCAGTACAGCACGTGCAGGTAGTGGCCGGCCCCATGAAAGGCGTATTGCCGCGAGAGACTCTGAATCTGGCTCATATCGTCCGCGGCGCGTGCTTCGGCCAACGCACGTTCCGTCGCATTAAGGCCGTTGACGTACGCGGCATGGTGTCTGGTGTAATGCGTCTCGAGGGTTTCCGCGTCGATGACCGGCTCGAGGGCATCAAACGCATAAGGCAACGGGATCAGGCTGTGCTCGATCACCGTGCCCTGGGGCGCCGCCGCGGCAGCCGAGGCCGTTAGTGCGCCAGCCATCGCGCCCGCGGCAAGGCCGCCCGAGGCCGTCAGAAAGCTTCTTCGCGTCGTTGTCATGTCGGTGCTCCTCTTGTGTTGTCACGCCTGCCGCCTATCCCACAGAAATCTCCTTCCGTCCCTCCCAGGTGCCATGGATGTTGCAGTATTCAAACGCCCGGAGAGGCCCCAAATCTTTGTCCAGGGATACCCAGACTTGCATCACGGGCTTCGTGCGTCTGGGAACCAAGTCGAGCCGGGCCAGATACACGTGGCCCGCATAGAGTGTGATGAAGTTGATGAAGTGGTCGGGCTCATCGGGATGCTCTGCCAGCTTACCCACTTCTACGGTAACTTTGAAGGGTTCTCCCGCCGAGACGCTGTCCGGCGCTGAAATTACCGGGACATGCTTTTTCTCGAGGTCCGTGGGATTGTCGGAGTCTTCCATCACATTGACGTCTGAAAACAGATCGCGTTCCTGGGTTGTCATATGTTTCTCCTTTCCAAGGTCACATTGTTCCTTGCTGCTTTGTCAGGCCAGAGCCAGTATTGCCTGCATGAAGACAGGCAAATCCTTGGGCACTTGTGCCGTCACCAGTTTTCCGTCCGTTACGCATGGCTCGTCAACCCACTCGGCGCCCGCATTGACCAGATCATCGCGAATCGCGGCGACGCTTGTGAGGCGTTTTCCCTTCAAGACGCGGGCACTGATGGGAACCCAGCCGCCGTGGCAAATCGCGCCCAATACAGCGCCGGCATCAACCGCCCCGCTGACGAGTTTGAGGCATGCAGGGTCGCGCCGCATGCGGTCCGGCGCATACCCGCCGGGCACCACAAGCACCTTGACGAACTTCGGATCCACGTCACCAAACGCGACGTCGGTTTGCACCGGGTATCCGTGCTTTGACGTGTAGGTCGCGCCCTTCTCGGGCCCGGCCACCTGGACTTCGAACCCGGCTTCCTGAAGCCGTAACCGGGGATACTGCAATTCGAGGTCTTCGTAATGGTCTTCGGCCAGTACAACGGCCAAACCCTTGCCCTGAGCCATGTGGATTCCTCCTTTCAGGACGCTACATAAGCGTCACTTGAAGAACTGTTTCGCGGCAAATTGCAGGGCTGCCGAACTCGTCGGATACGGGAATACCGTGTCCGCAAGCGCCTGGACAGGCAAGCCGTGGCGCATGGCCAGAATGACCGGGGCGAGCAATTCATCGGCTCCGGCTCCCAAGATGTGTCCACCCAGCAGGCGGCCCGAATCCGGCTCGGCCAGCAGGCGCACGCGCCCCGCGCGCTTTGCCGTGATGACGTTGCGCGGTATGTTCGAAAGCGCCATCTCGAACGTCTCGAAGGTCCTCCCGTTTGATTCGAGCTGATGTGTGGTGGCGCCCACGTGTGCAAGGGCCGGGTCGGTATAGGTCACCCACGGCATGGCCAGATAATCGAAGGCCTCGGGCACTTCGGAAAATGCGTTGCGAACGGCGTGGACCGCCTGAACAGAGGCGACATGCGTAAACGGAAACCGGCGTGTGATGTCACCTGCTGCCCAGATTGACGGAACACTCGAACGCAGGGTCTCGTCAAGCACCAGGGCGCCGTCTTTCGTCTCGACGCCCGCGTTTTCAAGCTGCAGGGCCTCGATCGCCGGTTTACGCCCGGATGCAATCAAGATCTCCTCGACATCGATCGAGTGCTCGCCGTCCGAATCCTTCCAAACGAGTTGTTTATCACCCGAATCCTGTTTAGCAACACGCTTGATCTGTGAGCCGCATCGGATCTGAACGCCTTCACCTTGAAGGCACTCGGCCAATTCGTTTGCGAGATCGGCTTCGTCTTTGAATAGGATCCGGTCGTTCATATCGAACAGCGTTACGCGTGCCCCAAACCGCGAAAACACCTGGGCAAACTCTACGCCCACCGGTCCCGCTCCAACCACCGCGAGGGTCCTGGGCAAACGCTCGAGGGTCACGGCTTCCCGGTTTGTGATGTAGCCTGCCTGTTCGATCCCGTCTATCGGGGGGATGACGGGTTCGAATCCTGTCGCAATGAGAAAGCGCTCGCCGGCAATCGTAGTGTCATCTATACGAACCTCGCGGGGAGAAACGAACGAGGCTTCGCCCCGAAATACGTCAATGCCACGCCTCTGCTGTCGTTCGGCCGCCTGCTCGGGGGTGCCGCCGCGAATACCCGCGATCAGGTCGCGTACATGCCCGACAACCGCGGACCAGTCGAAGCCCGCTTCAGGAAATCGCAAGCCGAATGAGTCGGCCCTCTTCGCCGCATGGAGTATGCCGGCGGCATGCAGCAGGGCCTTTGTGGGATCGCAACCGTAGTTGAGGCAGGTTCCGCCCAAGCGGTCGCGCTCGACCAGCGCCACCGGGATGTCCCGCTTGGCCGCCCATTTGGCTGCCGTGCTGCCCGCCGAACCGCCGACAATGACCACCAGCTCGTATGTTCTATGTTCTTTCATCTCTCTGTCTCAAAACAGCCCTGCGTTCGGGCGGAGAAGGGGCTCAGGCCAAGGACTCCGCGCATTTCTCCACGGTCTGGTTCATGCTCACAAGATCATCGGCGCCCAACGCGATCCTGCCCGCGGCGGCGTTTTCCTGTGCCTGTCCGATATTCCGTGCGCCGCACAGGACATGGGTAATGCCATCCTGATGGAACGTCCAGGCGATGACGGTCTGGGCAAGCGTCGCGCCGTGTTTCTCGGCAATGGGTTTGAAGTCCTCGAGCATCTCCGCCACGCGCTGCCGGTTCTCGACACTGAACCGAGCGCTGCCGCGTCGTTGGTCGCCATCGCCAAACTCACGCTCGGGGCCCATCTTGCCTGTGAGCAGACCGCGGCCGAGAGGCGAGTACGCGAGGATCGAGATGTTGTGCTTATGACAATACGGCAACTGGTCGGCGAGAATCGCTTGGTCGAGCATCGAGAACTTTTCCTGAGCCGAATCGAGAGGCCCGAGCGCGCGATACTGTTCCATGTGCTTCGAGGTGGCATTGCTCACCCCGATGGCGCGAATCTTGCCTTCCTGCTTCAAGTCCAACAGGGTTGCCATGGTGTCTTCGATCGGGGTGGTCTCGTCTTGCCAATGGGTCTGGTATAGATCGATGTGATCGGTTTGAAGACGGCGAAGGCTTTCCTCGACCTCCAGCCGGATCGATTCAGGGCGCAGGTTGACATAGACATGTATGTGCCCATTTTCGGCTGGACCCAAGACATCCGAATCAAACTTATGCTCGCCTTCACGCGTGTTGCACACCATCGAGCACTTGGTCGCCAGTACGATCTTGTCGCGCCGGTCTTGCACAGCATCTCCCACGAGGCGCTCGGATAAGCCAAACCCGTAGATCGGCGCCGTATCGATGAGAGTGATGCCCGCGTCAAGCGCGGCGTGAATAGTTTTGATCGATTCCTTTTCACTCGTTCCGCCCCACATCCAACCGCCTATGGCCCAGGCACCGAGGCCGACGACCGAGGCAGATATGCCTGACTGGCCCAAGGGTCGCTGTTTCATGAAAATCTCCTTTCTATCCGGCAACTGCAAGCCATGCTCCTCGAAGAAGCCCGTTCACACGGCTGGCAGTTAGAGGCCGACTCCTTCAAGGAACAGCAAGAACAACCCAATGACAATGCCTGCGGCGATAACCGCGAAGCCTGTGTGTATTCGCAGCACTTGCGCAAGTGTTTTGTCGCCAAAATCACCATACGGCAATACTTTTGTGCGCAAACGGGGATAGATGGCGGCATACGCTGCCGCACCAAGCAGCATGCCTACCACGCCGCCGAGCAGGGCGTCCAGTGAACCTTGGCCCACCGCGCCGAGCGCAGTGCCGGGACAATATCCCAACAGCCCGAATCCCGCGCCGAATATCAGCCCGCCCACGACGGTGGAGCCGACCGAGCCGGGTTTCTTGTGAAGTTTTGCCCAGCCAAAGTGGCGCATGACGTAGACGCCCACCATTCCAGTGATTACGGCCGTAAGCATGATCTTCGCTACGGTCCAATCTGTCAGGAGCAGTTGCCCCATGATGACTTCGTAGCGCGTGACGCCGCCCCGCTGGAGCAAGAAGCCGAAGCAAAGGCCAATCAAAAAGCCCAAGACGAGTTGTGCGCCTTTCTGGCTGTGCAGTTTCGAAAACATGCGTCCATCCTCGCTATCCGATCACGTGGTATGTGAGCATCGCCGTAATTACGCCGCCAACAAAGAAGCACAGAAAGGCGACCCAGCCGCTCACGACGAGCTGCAGCGTTCCGCTGATGCCGTGACCGCTGGTACATCCGCCGGCCCAGCGCGCACCAAGGCCGAGCAGAAAACCTCCCGCCAAGGCAACGAGTATGCGCGCTATTGGGGTGTCGCCAAACGTTTGCCGCCACAAGGGAGGGGTGATTTCCCAGCGGAACACCCCCGACATCCATGCGGAGAGAAACGCGCCAACAAGCAAACCAATCATGAGCATCCATCCCCAATCGATGGTGGGCGCGTATTCGCGGTAGTAGGCCTTTTCTTCTGCCCTCTTACCGCAAAAGGCCTTTTCAATCATGCCGCTGGTGCGCGCATACGCGGTGGAGACCCCGAGGGGATGATCCGACAACAAGAACGCCAGCCAACTCAGCACACCGATGCCAATCCCAACGGCATACGGCGACCACCGCGGCATGGTCCAGATGTAGGTCAGATCCTCACCGGCCGGCGGTTGCGTCATTTCACTGCCAATGGGCTGAGCCGACGCGGCGCCTCCGCCGGCAGCCAACATCAGACCGCACATCAGCATAAGGAGCGCATGG
Organism: Candidatus Hydrogenedentota bacterium; assembly: GCA_007130675.1. GTDB lineage: Bacteria > Hydrogenedentota > Hydrogenedentia > Hydrogenedentales > SLHB01 > UBA2224. The sequence goes on from SLSB01000499.1 coordinate 7,082, forward strand.
CATTGCCACATCTTCTGAAGTCCGAGCTTCTGCGGTATATTGACCAGCATGGCTACCTCCCTTGCGAGACGCTCTAGTCCGAGGTTTCGACGGGGCATGCGGTGTCCGCGCACGCCGACATCGAACCCAGGCAATCCGAAACGTCTGAGAATCCGTGTTGTTTCAAAATCGATGCCGCGATAATGGCGCGGCGCCCGCTCCCGCAGAACGTCACGACGGGACGGTCACGCGAGATTTCGTCAAGACGTGCCGGGATATCGCCCAAAAACATATGCTGTGCGTTTGCCAGATGCCCCGCATCGAATTCATCGTGCTTGCGTACATCAAGCAGAGTGAATTCTTCGTTGTTTTCCATGCGCTCGCGAAGCTCCGCAATGTGTAGTGCGGGGATGCGCTGGTAGTGACGCGCAGACGTCTCCCACTCGTGAAGCCCGCCTTCCAGAAATCCGGGCACATGGTCATAGCCCAGACGGATCAAATAACGGACGGCGGTCTCGATTTGCTCATGCGCGCCATCTTCAGGAACGATACCGATGGGCCGGCCATACTCGAGGAACCATCCGGCATAAGCCGGGATCATGTCGAGCGGGATAGCCAGACTGCCGGGAATCGAGGCGCCCGCGATCGCTTCGGGACTGCGCACATCCACGGCGACCATACTGTTGTCCATGGCTTTCGCAAATTCGGCGGCCGGCATGGGGCGCGGTCGCGGGAGACGGGGCATCTCCTGCGCGTTACCTTTCAGGTTATACTCCTCCATCTTCCTGAAATAGGGCGGCTGATAGTGTTTCTCCTGTATCTTGAACTGTACAAAGTCGGCCCGGTCGGTACGTTGGAGCACGGGGTTGTTAAGCCGTTCATACCCGAGGGTGGAGAACTCGCGCGACGCCATGCCGCTTCCGCACACCGAACCCGCACCGTGGGCCGGATACAAGATGACGTGATCGCCCAGCGGCAGAAGTTTCTCGAAAATGCTGTCATAAAGCAGCCCAGCCACTTCTTCTTTGGCATCGGGAAAGAAGTCCGTTCGGCCGACATCTCCCACGAAGAGCGCGTCGCCGGTGAACACGCCTACAGGCTCCTGGCCGAACGCCGGATCATGGATGGCGATCGAGATGCTTTCGTAGGTGTGGCCGGGAGTCTCGAGGATGGTGAGAAACAACCCGTCAAGCTCGAAACGGTCGCCATCGGACACCGGGTTTCCGTAAGCGAAATCCATCGCATGGCCGTGGTACACGGCGGCCCCGGTCCGGCGGGCGAGTTCCTGCGAACCGATCACATAATCCTCGTTACGGTGCGTTTCGAATACATGGGTAATCTCTGCACCATTTTGATGTGCGATGTCTAGGTAGGTCTCGCAATCGCGACGGGGGTCTACAACGCCCGCTTGCTTGCCATCCCCGAAAACGTATGACAGATGTGCGAGGCCCTCTGAAGGGATTTTTTCCAAAAACATTCCATTTCTCCTTGCCGTGCTTACCATCTGCATGGCAGGGCGCAAATTCCGTGCCATAAGCAAACACGACAAGGAGCGTTGCGATAATGGACTCGGAAGGTATGCAATCGGAATGCTGAAACGCGTAACTGGAGCCGGCGGTTTGTAACAACAGCACGCCGGTCCTGACGGAAGAAAGGGGGGTATTTGCGTATATATACTACGCGCGCCGTGTAACTTCTATACGCTGCCCGATTCCGGGCGGATCAAACTCCGCCATACAGGATTAGATGCCCAGGAAGTCGCGCACACTACGCACGATATCGGACAATATGGGGATGTCGGGCATGACTGTGCCAAGAACGCCGAGAGCCACGAGCAGTATGAGAATCACGATGACTTTACCGATGAACGTCTTGAGCGTCCGCGCCAGCGAGAATGGTCTGCGCATGCTCTCGAGCTGATGTGCGCGTTGCACGAAGGTCTCATACTTTTCCTTGCAGCCCTCGCTGCAGAAGACGCCGAATGCCGAATCCGTTATGTTGCCGCTGGTGATGGGCTGGTTGCACTGCTTGCAGCGCATCCCCATATCGATGCCCGTCCGCTTTCCGGAACCCGCCATGGCCGTGCCCTCCCGGTTTTTGCGCTATCGAGCGTCGCTGGCCGTATCGAGCGCTCTTGATGCGACCTCGTTCAGGATAAGTTCGATGAACGCTTCCTGGGGCATTGCTCCGACGTCGCCGCGGCGGCGGTGGCGCACGGAGACCGCGCCCGATTCGCACTCGCGCGCCCCCACCACCAGCATGTACGGCACTTGCTGGGTCTGAGCCGCGCGAATCTTATACTTCATTGTATCATCCCCGAGGTCGGCTTCCACGCGCAATCCCGCTTCGAATAACCGGTCGCGCACCTCGCAGGCATACGCGTTCTGCGCATCCGAGATCGGAATGACCACGCATTGCACGGGCGAAAGCCAGGTCGGAAACGCGCCGCCGAAATGCTCGATCAACACCGCAAGAAACCGCTCGATCGCGCCATATACCACCCGGTGAATAACCACCGGCCGATGGGTCTCGCCGTCGGACCCCACATACTCGAGGTCGAACTTCTCGGGCATGGCAAAATCGAGCTGAATGGTCGCGCATTGCCAGCTCCGTTTCAGGCAGTCCCGCACGTGGAAATCGATCTTCGGCCCGTAGAAAGCGCCGTCGCCTTCATTGAGCTTGTATTCTACGCCTTTCGTGTCGAGCGCATTGCGCAGCGCGTCGGTTGCGCGGTCCCACATCTCTTTGGTGCCGATAGACTTCTCGGGGCGTGTGCTCAACTCGACCGAGTACTCGAGCCCGAAGACCGAATAGACCGCATCCACGAAGTCGATGATGCCGATCACCTCATCCTGAATCTGGTCCGGCGTCATGAAGATGTGGGCATCGTCCTGAGTGAACACCCGCACGCGGAACAGGCCATGCAGCACGCCCGATTTCTCGTGCCGGTGGACTGTGCCCACCTCGGCCAGCCGCAGGGGCAGGTCGCGGTAGCTGCGCAGGCCCGTCTTGTAGACCAGCATTCCGCCAGGACAGTTCATGGGTTTCACCGCGAAATCCCGGTCATCAATCTGGGTGAAGTACATGTTTTCTTTGTAATTGTCCCAATGGCCGGACTGCTCCCAGAGTTTCCGGTCGAGAATAATGGGGGTTCGGATTTCGCCGTACTGCCGTTTGCGGTGTTCCTCGCGCCAAAACTCCATCAACTGGTTCATTACGACCATGCCCTTGGCGTGAAAGAAGGGAAACCCTGGACCCTCGGGATGAAAGCTGAACAGGTCGAGCTGTTTGCCGAGTTTGCGGTGGTCGCGTTTCTCGGCCTCGGCCAACAGTTTGAGGTGCTCGTCCAGTTCCTTCTGGCTCGGGAACGCCGTGCCGTAGATGCGCTGGAGCATGGGCCGGCGTTCGTCGCCACGCCAATAGGCGCCTGCCACGCTCAGCAATTTGAACGCCTTGATCTTGCCGGTCGACGGCAGATGCGGGCCACGGCACAGATCCACGAAGTCATCGTGTTTGTAATACGTGATCTGCCCGTCCTCGAGGTCACGGATCAGCTCGACTTTGTATGGGTTGCCCGCCTTTTCGTAGTGAGCCAAGGCTTCCTCCTTGGTCCATTCACCCCGCTCGAATGGCTCGTCATTTTTGACGGCCTTCGCCATCTCTTTCTCGATCTCGACGAAATCTTCCTCAGTCAAAGGAGGCTCGGCGTCAATGTCGTAGTAGAACCCGTCCTCGATGGGCGGACCGATCGCCAGTTTCGCCTCGGGGCGCACCCGCAGAATCGCCGCAGCCATGACATGCGACGCGCTGTGCCGGAACACGTCTTTCCCGCCTTCGGTGTCGAACGTGAGGATGGCCACCGTATCGCCGTCGTGAAGCGGTGTGGTCAGGCTCTTGACTTCGCCGTTGATCTCGGCGCCCATGGCGGCTTTAGCCAGGCGGGGTCCGATGCTCCTGGCCAAGTCCAGGGCATTCTGCCCCTCCTCGAGTTCTTTTTGCGACCCATCCGGCAACTGTATGCGTATCATGCTCATTGAAACTCCCAAATCCCAACAGTTCAAGCGTTTGGCGCACTCGCGCGCCTTTATGCTAACGCGGCGGCATGCGCATCTCTTCCACTCGGGCGTACCGTTCCGCGCTCAAATGGCATTCGGCAGATTTTGCCACGAAACCCCGCGCAATTTAAAGATTCCGAGTCAGACGGTCGCAGACAGGCGAGACCGGCGGACATTTCTAATGTGGCTTGACACAGGCAAGGCCGCGCTATGTCAAGGCCGCGCTATTGACCCTTCGCATGTGTTTTCGGTACTTTAGAGGCGGTGTTGGTCTTTCCTGCGGTGTGGCGGGCGGCGGTCTGCTTCGGCCCGGGGACGCCGGTGGCGCGGAAACGGAAGGTTGCGGCCAAATGGTTGGGGCAATCCCACATAGGGGAGCAGTGCAATGAAGATCAGTGTAAGCGGATGGACCGTTGGCGGATTCAGCAACGAAGTCCCGGTCCTCGAGGCGGCCAAACTTGCCCAAGATGCGGGATATGACGCCATCGAATTGTGTTTCGGCGCGGGCGAATTGAGCCCCGAGGCG
>SLSB01000179.1 GCA_007130675.1 Candidatus Hydrogenedentota bacterium
GCCACCCGATGGCCGCGAATCCGCCCAGCGCAGCGATGACCAAGAGGAAAAAGACTATCTCAAGGCCCTGGCCGGAGCCGTTCATCCAGAATTCCAGCGCGAGCGCGATGAGAAGCGCTGCTAACGCGAGAAGGTATAGCAACGTCAGGATGCGGTCTCTGAAGTAGGCGATTGGATTTTTCATGTCTTGCCGAACTTCTCGATATCGGTGTCTTTGCCCACTAAGATGAGCACGTCCTCTGCCTCGAGTTTTCGGTCAGGCGATGGCACGTTTTCGGTCTTCTCCTCGAAGGTTCGTTCGCCGTCGTCTGTGATTTGGGGGACCTTCTTCTTAATTCCAACGACATTGAGGTTGTGATCTTTGCGCAGCCCGCTTTGGCGAAGCGTCTTGCCCACCATTTCCTTGGGCACCTTGATTTCCGCAACGCTGTATCCGTCGCTGAGCGGCACGTGTTTGACCACATTATCCATTACCAGACTTTGCGCGACCGTACGGCCCATATCCTGCTCGATGTTTATGATCGAGTCCACCTCGAGGGCTTTAAGGATTTCCTGCTGCAAGGGGCTGATCGCGCGTGCCCATATTTTTCTCACGCCAATGCGTTTGAGCAGAACTGTGATCAGAAGATTGGCTTCGATCTTGTCTCCGATGCAGACAATAGCCACATCAACCTCATGGATCGACGCCGCCTTCAACGCCGACTCATCACCCGCTTCGAGGGTCACCGCGTAGGTGACGATGTCTTTGATCGCCTCGATCCGTTGCGGGTCTCTGTCGACCGCAATGACCTGCGCACCCTTTTCCATGAGTTCCTGCGCCAGCGCATACCCAAAGTTGCCCAGTCCGATAACCGCGAATTGTTTCATCCCAATGTCTCCATCATCCAATCATCATACGTTCTTCAGCATATTTATACTGAATTTTCGCACGGACCGGCAGCATGGCGTAGGCAATCGTCAACGGCCCCAGCCGCCCGATGAACATCAAAATGGTTATCAGCACCCTGCCGGCATTCGAGAGTTCGGGGGTAAGCCCAGTAGACAGCCCTACGGTGCCAAACGCGCTGACCACCTCAAACAATACATCGAGAAAGGGCTTTTTCTCGAGGTGTAGCAGCGCAATGGTGAACAGCGCAACCACAACGAGCGCGATACACAACAGTGTCGCTGCCTTGAACACGGTGTCGAACGGAATGGTGCGTTTGTGGATCTCGACATGTGGGCGATTTCGCAAGCTCGTGACCGCCACTGCCCAGAGACAAGCCACGGTTGTCGTCTTAATGCCGCCGCCGGTCGAGCCAGGAGATGCCCCGATAAACATCAGAACAATCGTAACAAACAGCGTTGCTGAAGAAAGCTTGCCAATGTCCAGGGTGTTGAACCCCGCGGTGCGCGCGGTCACCGACTGAAACACCGAGGCAAGCAGAGCATCCCCCGCGCTCACGCCCTCGAGCAGTCCCGACCGTTCGGTCAGATAAACCACCAGGGCACCCGCACCAATCAAGATTAGTGTCATACGCAGCACAACCGCGGTTTGTACGCGCATTTTTTTTCGCGGGGTATCCTTGAAACGACTGGATATGGTGTCCCGAAGACTCTGGATTACCCCGAACCCGAGACCGCCAAAGACAATCAGACCGCAAATGACCGCATTTACGCCCACATTCGACTCGAATGCCATCAAGCTGTCGGAAAATGTCGAGAATCCGGCGTTGCAGAACGCGGAGATGGCGTGAAAGAATGAATGATATGCGGCCGTAGACAGTGAATCAAAATGGCCATGCCAGGATACAAAGAGGAAAATCGCCCCTATCAGTTCAAAACTGAGCGTCATACCAACAATGAACTTGATCAGGCGGCGCACGCCCGCAAGGGTCTCGTGATCCAGAGCGTCCCGGAGCGTGGCGCGCTGGCTCACATCCATCGGCTTGCGCAGCAGTACCGCCAGGGCTACCGAGAAGGTCATGATGCCCAACCCGCCTGCTTGAATGAGCGCGACGATCACAAGTTGGCCAAAAACCGTGAAGTGCGTCGCCGTATCCTCGACAATCAGGCCTGTAACACACACCGCCGAGGTTGCCGTGAATATCGCGTCGATTAAGGGAAGCCGCGCTCCTGACGTCGTTGCCGCGGGAAGCATCAGCAGGACGCTCCCGACGCCAATAGCGCCCAGAAATCCCGAGATCATGAGTTGGGCGGGCTTGAGCTTAAGCAAGTGGAGCAGGCTGCGCGCTCTGCGGATGCGCGAGACCAGCATCACCACGATGACCACTTGGCGGACAACGGTGAACACACCCGGAGCGTCCGCGCCGGGAATGTATTGGATGAGCGGGATAAAAACAATCAGTTCCAGCCAGTGGCGGCGCAGATAGGCGGCTTTGTCATCGCTGGTAACGATGTGCAGCGATACTTCGGCGACGAAAAGCAGCCAAACGCCCAGATTCACCGCCCGGAACAGCCGGGGATGCGCATCCCCGAAAGGCGTGTTTTCCACAAGAAGCAGCAGAAACGCCGCCAGCGCCACAACGCCGATAAAATACCGGCCGCTCTTCTGCGACAGAGTCATCGGGCGGCTGCCTTTGTGCTGTCGGGCGTGCGCATCTCTTCCCCTTTATAATGGCAGTTGCACGGTGTCTAGTTTACTTCTTTGCGGCCTCGCGCTCCATAATCTCCCAGGCCTTATGGATATAAAACCGGTAATGGTCGATGGGCGTGCCGTTCGGGATGCGGTGGTCCAGCCCGAGCACGCAGCCGCCGGTGCGCACTATGGGCGGAATCTTGTATTCAAGCTCGGCCACTATCGCCTCTTTACTCTGCCGCAGGCAATGCTTGTCGATACCTCCCATGAATGCGAGGCGCTCACCGTACCGTTCACGCGTTTTCACGATGTCCATGCCTGCGGCGGGTTCCATGGGATACATGACATTGACGCCGGCATCGATAAATGCATCAAGCACCGCGTTCATGTTGCCGTCCGAATCCTGGGTAA
>SLSB01000033.1 GCA_007130675.1 Candidatus Hydrogenedentota bacterium
AGCGAGGAAGACGAAACTACCTAACGGTAGACCGTTTCAGGTACAATAAGCAATATCAAGGGGCAGGGAGCGCCCCGGGGAACAGGAGAGGAATAGGAATCATACCATGAGGCATCGCAAAGCTGGCCGGCGGCTCGGTCGCACCACGGCGCATCGCAAGGCTACCATGAAAAACATGGCCGTGGCCCTCTTTACGCATAACGCCATCGAAACTACGCTGGCCAAGTCAAAAGAATTGCGCGGGTTCGCCGAACCCCTGATCACCATGGCCAAGAAAGACACGGTGTACAACCGGCGGCGCGCCTTTGCGGCGTTGCGCGACAAACGTGCGGTCGGCCGGCTGTTCAACGAGATCGGCCCTGCGTTTGCGGAACGCCCCGGCGGATATACCCGCATTCTCCGGCTCGGCAACCGATTGGGCGATGCATCGTCCATGGCGCGTATCGAGCTCGTAGGCCTCGGCGAATATCAGGAGGAAGACTGACCGTCTCCGCTGAGTCTTTTCCGCGCACAGGAGTCCGACAGCTGGCCCGCTCCTGTGCGCTTTGTTTGTGAAGGGGGTTGGAAGGAAGAACAGGCGCGCGGCAAACAGTCGCCGCGTCCGGCGACCTTGGTATAATCACGCCCGATGGCTACGAACTGGAAATCCCTGGGCGATGTTTCCGAGCGGGAACTGACGCCCATGCTGCGCCAGTACCTCGAGGCCAAGGCCGAGAGCGGCGACTCGTTGCTGTTCTTTCGCATGGGCGACTTCTACGAGTTGTTTTTTGAAGATGCCCTCGAGGCCGCCGAACTGCTCGGCCTGACCCTTACCTCGCGCGATGGCTCGGAAAAGGAAGCGCGGATCCCTATGGCTGGTGTGCCGGTGCGCGCGGTAGACGGCTACCTCGCGCGTGCGATCCAGGCGGGCCGCACGGTCACCATTTGCGACCAGGTAGAAGACCCCAAACAGGCCAAGGGGGTGGTGCGGCGCGCGGTTACGCGCACGGTGACGCCGGGGACCGTCCTTGAACCGCAACTCCTCGACGCGGGGGCCAACAATTACCTGGCGGCCGTGGTCTGCACAGAAGAAGCGGCGGGACTTGCTTTTGCCGACGTATCGACCGGCGAACTGCTTGCCGCCCAATTCGATGCCGCGCACGAGCGGACGCTCATTGACGAACTTACCCGCATGGCCCCGGTCGAGGTGCTGCTTCCCGAAGGGTCGACCTCCCCGCTCCTGGAAACGCTTCGAGACAGGTTTCCAGATATGCGGTTTGCCCCGCGGCCTCAGGTCGATTTTGATGCCGGCGACGCACGCGAGGCCATCCTGGATGAGTTCGGCTTAAGCACCCTCAAAGGTCTCGAACTCGAGGGGGCGCGCGAGGCCACCGCGTGCGCGGGGGCGGTCTTGGCGTATGTGCGGGCGACCCAGCGCGATTCCGTGCCTCACCTGCGCCCGCCCCGCCGCTACAACCCCTCGAGTTTTGTCGTGATCGACGGAAATACACAGCGCAACCTCGAACTGGTCGAGTCGCTACGCGACAAATCGCGCCGGGGCACCCTCATCGCCACGCTTGACCGCACCCGTACCAGCATGGGCGGGCGCAAGCTGCGCCACTGGCTCCTGCACCCTTTGCTCGAGATCGAACCCATTTGCGCCCGCCTGGATGCCGTCGAAGCGCTCTTCGAAGACGCCGCACTCCGTATGCGCCTCGCTGAAACTCTCAAGAGCGTGGCCGACCTCGAGCGGCTGCTCGGGCGCCTGACATCGCGCACGGGCAATGCCCGCGACGTCAAGGCGCTGGGCGAATCGCTCTCGAGAATCCCGGAGCTTCGCACCACCATTGCCGGGTGCGAAGTCCCGCTGCTGCGAGAAATTCATGATGAGATGGACGAACTGCGCGATGTGGCGCAAGCCGTTGCCGAGGCCATCGAGGACGAGCCTCCCCTGATTCTCAACGAAGGCGGAATCATCAAAGATGGATACAACGCCGAACTCGATCGCATTCGCGGTCTGGTGCGCGGCGGCCTCGACTGGATCGCCGCGTTGCAGCGCCACGAAATCGAGCGGACTGGGATTCCCAACCTCAAGGTGGGCTACAACAAAGTATTTGGATACTATATCGAGGTCTCGAAAGCCCACACCGCCAAAGTGCCCGAAAGCTATCACCGCAAGCAGACACTGGTCAATGCCGAGCGCTATATCACCCCCGAACTTAAGTCACGCGAAGAGGAGATCATCCACGCGCAGGAACGCATGAACAGCCTCGAATACGACCTGTTCTGCGCGTTGCGCGAAAGCATTTGCCGCGAGGCAGGCCGCATCCAAGCCACCGCCGATGCCGTGGCGTCGCTCGATGCCCTGCTGGCGCTGGCGGATACAGCCGCCGCGCGCAGTTACTGCAAACCCATGCTGGACGACTCGGATCGCATCCTCGTGCGCGATGGCCGGCATCCCGTGGTCGAAGACCTGATGCCGCAGGGGAAGTTCGTGCCCAACGACACGGTGCTCGACCCTTCCGAAGCCTTCTTGCAGATCGTGACAGGGCCCAACATGGCAGGCAAGTCGACCTACCTTCGCCAAGTTGCGCTCATCACGCTGATGGCGCAAATGGGCAGTTTTGTGCCAGCCGCCGAGGCCCACATCGGCGTTGTGGACCGCATCTTCACGCGGGTCGGCGCCAGCGACAACCTCGTGCGCGGCGAGAGCACGTTTATGGTCGAGATGATCGAGAGCGCCGCCATCTTGAACACCGCTACGGCGCGCAGCCTGATCGTGCTCGACGAGATCGGCCGCGGCACCAGCACCTTTGACGGGATCAGCATCGCGTGGTCCGTCGCCGAATACATCCACGAGCACATCCGGGCCAAAACGCTGTTCGCGACACACTACCACGAGCTTACGGAACTTGCCCGGAAACTGGACCGCGTCAAGAACCTCAACGTAGCGGTACGCGAATGGTCGGGCAAAGTCATTTTTCTCTACCGCATCGTCGAGGGCGGCGCCGATCACAGCTACGGCATCCAGGTGGCCAAACTGGCCGGTCTTCCGAAAGCCGTCATCGAGCGGGCGCACGAAATACTCGAGGCGCTCGAATCGGGCAGCACCGCCCAGATCGGCCTGCCCCAGCAATTGCAATTGTTCGGGCCCACGACGGCTGAACCGAAACCCAGCCAGGCCGAGACAGAGCTCCGCCGCATCAACCCTGACGAACTCACGCCTCGCGAAGCCCAGGAACTTCTGTATCACCTCAAAAACCTCGCCGAACGCACCGGCGAATAGCGCGATCTGGTTCGCGCGTGACACTGCCCCGCGCCGCGCCGGCGTGCATGTCCCATACCTCCCATACGCCCCATACGGCCACGCGCTGTCGCGACGGCGCCCGATTGTTGCCGGAGTCAAACCCATCGAGGGTCAGCCTTCCTCCTCACCGATGCTTACCCGGCAACTCGGGCGATTCGGGCAAAACGGTTCGGGCAAAACTGGCAATCCTGTGGCTGGTTTGCTTATTATTGCACTCGGCTGGAAAAAACCATATGGGAGTCGTGGTTTAGCAAATTGAGAGCTGTCACTTTTCGTAACGAATTCGGGACGATTTTGGGACCTGCACGCAACATCCTGCACTTGGACACAGGGACAGAGCTCTCGTCTCAACTGGACCTCTAATCACATACGGACGCCGTCTGAGCCTGTGTTAAGGCGATAGCGGATTCACGGTTGCGAACTGGAGGAGGGCGAACGCCAGGTGCTTAAAAAACAGTTGGGTTCCTTGGATCTTTTCAGTATTGCCGCGGGCGCGATGATCAGCTCGGGGCTGTTTGTGCTTCCCGGCGCAGCGTTTGACGTGGCTGGGCCATCCATCATCCTGGCATATTTTCTTGCAGGGCTATTGAATGTGCCGGTATTGGTCGCGAAGATCGAGTTGGCCACCGCGATGCCGATGTCCGGGGGCAGCTACTATCACATTGGACGCAGTATTGGGCCGTTCGCGGGGGTGATCGCCGGAATCGGCAACTGGCTCTCCATCGTGTTGAAGGCGGCGTTTGCCCTGGTCGGCATCGGCGCAATGCTCACAGACTGGATTCCCGGCCTCAACGAACGCGAGATACGGCTCATCGCGCTGGTCGCCTGTTTCATGTTTACCGCAATCAACCTGGTCAGCACAAAGCACTCCGGGCGGTTTCAGACAGTGCTTGTCCTGTCCATGATAGCCATTCTGGCCATGTACATAATCCGTGCGCTGCCCTCGGTCGACGGTGAGCGCATCGTCCCCTTCTTCTGGCAGGCGGCGGATGTGCCCGAGGGGAGTCCGTGGGGGCTGCGTGCAACGTTCCTGGCAACGGGCATGGTCTTCATTTCATTTGGGGGCCTGACCAAAGCTGTGGATGTTTCCGAGGAGGTCACAAACCCGACAAGGAGCATACCGGCCGGCTTGATCGCGGCGTTTATTGTCGTGACTGTTGTCTATGTGATGACGGTATTCGTTACCGTGGGCAATGTTGCATCGGACACGCTGCGAGGCTCGCTGATCCCCATATCTCTTGGCGCCCGTGGCTCGATGGGCGCCATTGGACCTTGGTTTATTGATATGGCCGCCTTTTTCGCATTTGTGACAACGGCCAATGCAGGCATTCTTTCCGCGGCACGCTCTCCCATGGCGATGAGTCGAGACGGCCTCATGCCGGCATTTCTGTCCAAGACCAGCAAACGATTCCACACGCCACACTACGCCATTCTGCTCACCTCGGTCACGCTGATTATATTCGTGGCGTTTCTTTCCATTCAGGAACTCGCAAAAACCGCTTCGGCTGTGCTGGTCTCGATCTTTGTGTTGGACAACATCTCTCTGATGGTCATGCGACATAGCGGACTTCAGAATTACCGACCCACGTTCAAGGCGCCGTTTTATCCGTGGAGCCACATCCTCTCATCAATCGTGTATGTATTGGTCATCCTCAATATGGGATGGACTTCCATCGCGATCACAGTGGGGTTTATTTTCTTCTCAATCCTCTGGTATCTGACATACGTGGGACGAAAACTGCAGTACGAGTCCGCATTTGTGCACATGGTCAGGCAGGTTGTATCTCGAAGTCTGCTCCGAAGCGGATTGGAAGACGAACTGCAGAAGGTTGTCTTCACGCGCGATGAAGTCACGGAAGATCGCTTCGATGAATTGGTGCGGCATTGCGCTGTGATGGACATCGAGGAATCCATATCCATGAAAGAAATGTTCCGCCGTGTTTCCAAAACACTTTCGGAACGCATCGAGATGTCCGAGGATGACCTCTATGAGCTGCTTGTTGCGCGAGAACGTCAATCCAGCACGGTCATTCATCCGGGATTGGCCATCCCGCACATTGTTGTTGAAGGCTCCGGCGTTTTTCACCTGATTCTATTGCGATGCAAGCAAGGCGTTGTCTATTCAGAACTGAATCCGCCCATTACCACCGCTTTTGTACTTGTCGGTTCTCAAGATGAGCGCAACTTTCACCTGAAGACCCTCATGAACATTGCCCACATTGTGCAGGCGCCCGGGTTTGAGCAAGCTTGGGAGGGCGCTGCTACACCCGAAGCGCTTCGCGACCTGGTACTGCTCTCACGGTCGTCACGACCGCCAAGCCTGCCCGAGGAGTGACGCGCGGGTTGCCGGGGGCGAGTCGCGAGACCCGGAGTCACGTGTGCCGCAGGATGACGCCCAGAGGATGGCGTTCAGCGGCGGCGGGCACAGCGGTCGTGATGTCCACCTGTGCGCAGTATGCAATGTCATCGTCGAGGCCCACCCGGCGCAGCTTTTCCGCGTGAGGGGCGCTCGAGAACAGCGTATCGAGCCCTTCCTGTTCAATTCTGCCGCGCCAGTGGTCGAAGGTATCGCGCCCTTCGCCGATGGGCAGCCCCGCCCGCTGCGCGATAGCCACAGCGGCGGCCCAGTCTTCCTGGGCGTTGAAATCCGCGTCGGACATCAACCCGGCGGGTATCAGGACGACGTCCCTGCCTTGACCTGTGGCGACATCCACAACCGCGGCGGCGTTGATGGTCGAGCCAAGGTACGCGGCATGTGCACCCCAACAGTCGACCAAGCGGCCCGCGCCGGTTGTGGTGGTGAAGATGATGCGCCGGTCGCGCGCGGCCTCGACGGTGCGCGGACTGTTGCCGAAGTCGAACCCATCGGGCGGGAGCCCACCGCGCTCGCCGCAGAGGAGGGCATTCGGCCATTCGCGGCGCGCTGCGCGGGCTTCGGCCACTTCGCGGACCGCCAGGATTTCGGCAGCTCCCGCGTCAAACAGCATCGCGGCCGTGGCACTGGCGCGAAGGGCGTCGACCACCACCGCGGTAAGACCGTTCTCGCGGGCGAACACGCACCCCCGGGCGCCTTCAATCAAATGGCAGCGGATATCGGTCATCTATAACTCACGGGCTGGGCGTTTCCCGTGCTCCCTTTGCTTCTTAAGGATGTCTGCCACGATTCTGGGGCCATGCTCGCGGCCATTTTCGACGAAGACCACGTTGGACTCTTTGCCCGCGCAGAGCGTTCCCGCGACGTACATGCCAAGGACGGTGGTTTCCAAAGCCTCGGTGAGCCGAGGCTTGCCGGTCTCGGGGTCGACAACCGCGCCCGCGGATTCGATGAGCGCGGTATCGGGCTCGAAGCCGGTCATGGCGAGCACGAATTCGGCACAAACAGTGATGCGCTCACCGTCATGAGCGCATAACTCTGCCTCGTCGGGGCGAATCTCGACGACCTCGACACCCCGGTGGCATACGATCGCGCCTTCCGCGACGCGGTTTTCGATATCCGGTTCGAGCCAGTACTTGGTCTGGAACGCTTGTTCGCGCATGGCCACGGTCACGCGCGCGCCCTCGCGATAGAGTTCGAGCGCTGCCTCGACCGCGGAGTTTCCCGCGCCGATAACGAGTACGTCGTGACCGGCGTAGCCGTGTGCTTCGCGGTAGTAGTGCGAGACATGAGGGAGGTCCTCGCCGGGAACCCCGAGCATGCGCGGAGAGTCGAAGAAACCCGTCGCAACGACGACGTTGCGCGCGGTCCACGAGTAGGTGCGTCCGAACCTGTCCTGTCCCGTAACCGCGAATGCCTGATTGCCGGGCTCGATGTTAGTCACGGTGCAATAGGTGACAACACGAAGGCCGAAATACCGCGCGAATGTGCGGGTATACTTCAGGTATTCCCGGCGCGTGGGGTTCTTTTCCATCACCACCATGGGAAATCCTGCCAGTTCGAGCTTGTCGAAGGTCGAAAACCAGCGCATATATGTCGGGTGCGCCCGCAGCGCGCCGCAAACCGGTCCCTTGTCAATGGCGATCGCTTTGAGACCCGCCTCCTGGGCGGCATGTAAGGCCGCCAGGCCCGCGGGCCCAGAGCCGATTATGGCCAAGTCCAGGTCTTCGTTCAGTCCATGGGTCTTCATCGAGCCGTGATCATTCCCGGTTGTTTGCCCGTATCACTTCGGATCCTTCCCCGATCAACCAGTTTTCAGGCTCATTGCCCGCGAGGGTGCAGTCCTCGATGGTGCCGCGGCCCTGGTCGTATACGCGGACGCCATAGCGGCGGTTGTTGGTGATGCTGCATTGCCGGACGGTGGGATTGCCTCCCGTGGCGATGGATATCCCGGCCAGTGCATTCTGGGTAATCTCGTTGTTCTCGATCACGCCAAGACCGCCATCATTGACGAAGACTCCGCTGCCCTTGTTCTGCCGGATCTTGTTCTGGCGGATGACCGGATTCGCCCCCGATTTGATCTGAATGCCTGCAAGACCGTTCCCGGCGATTTCACAATCCTCGACGATGCCCCCGGCCCCGTCGTAGAAGAAGATGCCCGCCTGGGTGCTGTCGTGGATGTTGCACCCGCGGATAATGGGCGCCGTGCCTGCGTTGTGCACGGCGATGGCGGACAACGAATCCGTGGCGATGTCGCAGTATTCGATGAGGACGCGGCCCCGCGGGCAATAGACGGTGTATACGCCGGGGCTGTCGAAGCTTGCGGAACTGCGCAAGGTAAGGCCGTGGATGACCGCCTGACTGGTTTGAATCGTGATGCAATCGGCGTCGGTGCTCTCGATGCGGATTTCGCTTACGGGACCTTCTCCGATAAGGGCGACCGGTCTGTCAATCACGACGGCTTCTCTGTACACCCCCGGCCGTATAAAGATCGGTGTGTCTGGCGGGACGGCACGGATGGCCTCGTTGATGCTTTCGTAGTCGCCCGTGCTGTCTTGGGCGACGGTGACGGCCCGCCCGCGCAATTCCTCGACGAAGGCCTGGCGTTGTGCGGTTCTGACCGTGGCTTCTGCCTCTTCGCATTTGGCACGGGCCTGCTCGAACAGCTCGACCGCTCGGGCCGGGTCTTGTTCTTGAGCTTGTGTTGCGCGATTCCACAGGGCTTCGGCCTCGGCCACGAGGTCTGGGGCCTGCTGGCGCATTTCCTCGGTAAGCTGGCTGCGGGCTCGCTGTGCCCGCTCTCGCGCGGTCTCGAGTTCCTGCTGCGCCCTGGCGGCATCCGTTTCAGCTTCGGCGGCGCGTTCGGCCGCCACGCGTAACGCTTTCGCGTATTCGTTTCGCGCCACTTCATACAGTGCTGTTGCCTGTTCAGGCGCGTCGGGAATCTCTTCGGCGGCATTCCAAGCCGTATCGCCCGCCACGGCTTCTTGTTGCGCCAGTGAGCGCACTTCCTCGGTGATTTGATCGCGGACCTCGAGTGCCGCAGCCCGCGCGGCAGCGGCGCCCGCGTCTGCCTGTGCCGCCGCATCCGCCATCTGCAATGCTTCGCCGTACAGTGCTGCCGCCAATTCGTAGGCCACTCGGGCCGCCAAGGGGTCCGTTGATTCTTTCTGGGCTGCGTCGGCCATGTGTGCTTCGGCTGCCTCGATTGTGGTATGGGCTGCCTCCTGTGCCCACTGCGTCTGGACTTCCTGCCGTGCGGCTTCGGCGCGCCGTTTTGCATCGCCCAAGTCCGCATCGAGCGGGTCGTCCTGCTCGACGGCGGCCGTTTCCTCTGGTTCTTCGAGTTCCCCTGGTGGAGGGGGGACGTCGGTCACGGTCTCGACCGGTTCGGCCATAATAACGACCGGGGGAGTGGGTTCAGGCCGGGGTCCTTCCTCGGAAGATGGCGGTTGCGGCGGGTCGGCTGGTTCCTCCGCGCGGGGAGGGGGCTCCTCGATCTGTGTCTCGAGTGGCGGGGGTTCTACCGGCGTGATCGTCGTTATGCGGTCCGAAGGCAATGCGGGCCGGGGCGGGGCTTTCTCCGGCGGTTCGTGATTGTGGACCGGCGCGTCGGAGGCAATTGTAGCGGGGTCCTCGGGGCTTGAACAGGCGGAAAGCCCCACACTCCCGAGGGCCATCATCAGGGCAAGCGCAACCCCAAACCCGGTGGTCCCTAACTTTGCCCATGAGTTCTGCTTTGCAGCGAATGTACGGCTCACGGCAACAACTCCCTTAAGGCAACGTTGTCTATCACGATGTATCCCGTTGACAGCAGATCAATTTCTTCAGTCACAGGGGGCGCGCCTACTCACCCTCCTTGGTCCAGATCGGCCGTTCAATCAGCCCGATATACTCGGACCAGTCCTGGCCGCGGCCGCGGGCCTCGTCGGCAATCCGTGTGAACGCATCGAGCTGGGCGCCCAGGTTGTCGAGGTGATGCAAGGCTACCGCCTCGACGGTCTTGGGCACAACCGGCGAGCCGTTGACCAGCTCGCCGTGGTGGGCCAGCACGCAATGCAGCACCTGGAGCCGCAACAATTCTGGAAAACCCTCGATGGCGCGGATGCGCGTCTGCACCATGTCCGCGCCAATGGCCAAGTGGCCGAGCAGTTTGCCCGGGGTCGTGTAATCGACGTAGATGCCGTGCGACATTTCCTCGATCTTGCCCATGTCGTGAACCAGAATGCCGGTGAGGAGCATGTCGCGATCGATATTGGGAAACACGCCGCACAGGGCGTCCGCCATGCGGGCGAGTTCGAGGCAATGCTGTGCAAGGCCGCCCGTGTAGGCGTGATGCCATTTCTTGCCGGCGGCGGCCTCGGCGAATGCGGCCATAAAGGCCTCATCGCTTATGAATGCCTCGATCAATTTGGCCAGCCACTCGTTTTCGACTGTACGCAGAATGCCGACAAATTCCTCGACGGTTTTTTCGAGCGACTCTGGTACATAGGATAGGTCGCCCAGATCGTATTCGCCCGCGCGAAGCGGAAGCACCTGATCGACGCGGATTTGGAGACGGCCCTGGTAGCTGGTGACCGAACCCTGGACGTTGACCACGTCGCCCAACTCGAACAATTTCGCGACCGACGGGGCATTGTTCCAAAGAATGCCGCCGATCTCGCCGGTCTTGTCCTTGAACACCATGCCCAGGAACTTGCCGCCATTGCGCTGGTCGCGCAGATCTTTGCGCGCGGCAACAAAATAATCATTGATGCGGTCGCCCTCTTGGAGGGTCTCGACAAACTGCCGTTTCATGGGCTCTCCTTTAATGCGTGTCCCGGGAGCGTGTGCAAGGATCACTGATAAGACGCTTGCGCCGCTCCGAAGGCCTAGAGTATCGCGCCGAGCCTTCCGCTTGCAAATCGCAGCGGGACGACGTAGGCTGAGCGCACGATACCAATGGGGAAGGAGTCTGTCATGTCAAAGCCCAAGGCCGTCGTATTGCTCACGCGCGAAATGCAGGATAAGGTCTTTTCCGGGGAGCATTTAGAACGCATTGCCCTGGTTGCGTCGCTTATCCCCGCGGATCGCGACGAAATTTCCGCCGAATGGCAGCAGGCGGCCATCAAGGACGCGGACATTATCATCACCGGCTGGGGCACGGAGCCGATTAGCGATGCCATGCTCGATGCCGCGCCTGGTCTTCGACTGATGTGCCATTCTGCGGGATCCATCAAGCACCTGGTCTCCGAGACCTTCAGGGCGCGGGGCATCCGGGTGACCTCAGCGGCGCCGGTGCTTGCCACTGGCGTAGCCGAATTCGCCTTCGGACTTATGCTGGTGTCAATGAAGGGCGTCTGGGCGTGCATGGCAGCGACCAGCCAAGGCGCCTGGGACCGCGAGCCGGTCATGGGCGGGATACGCGAGCCGTATGGGGCGACGGTGGGAATCATCGCCGCCAGCCATGTGGGCCGCGAACTCATCCGGTTCTGCAAGACCTTGCCGCTCGAGACCATTCTGCTGTATGACCCGTATGTGGACGAACAAGAAGCACAGGCCCTTGGCGTCGAAAAAGTCTCGCTCGAAGAACTCATGCGGCGTTCGGATGTCGTGCAATTGTGTGCGCCGAACGTTCCCGCGACACACCACATGATCAACGCCGAGACACTCGCCCTGCTGCGCGACCAGGCCATCTTTATCAACACCTCGCGCGGCGCGCTGGTTGACGAGGCCGCGCTTGCCGCTGAGCTCGAATCGGGGCGTATCCTGGCATGCCTCGACGTCACCGACCCCGAGCCGCCGGAAGCGGGCAGTCCGCTGTATACCCTTCCAAACTGCATTCTCACGCCCCATGTTGCGGGGGCGATCAAGCAAAACATCCGCCGACAGGGCGAATCGGTCACCCAGCAACTCGAGGCCTTCCTGGCCGGCAAACCCATGCCCTGCGAAGTGCCGCTCGACAAACTGGATATTCTGGCGTAGTAACCGGGCGGAACCC
>SLSB01000590.1 GCA_007130675.1 Candidatus Hydrogenedentota bacterium
GACGCCGGTATCGTCGTCGCTGGCCAGCGTGTGTTCCCAGATCGTGGTGCGGTTGTGCCGTATGGCAACATACACACCATCGCCGCCGCCGGTGTCGCCTTTGCGGACATTGCCCGAGATGTTGACTTGGCCGCATTTGGGCGCGCGAAACGTTCGGACGCTCGGCGTTTCCTTGCCCGGATGCTGCCAATCCTTGCCAACGCGCGTCCAGTCGGGTCCCGACCAGAAGGTCGAGCCGTGCCATTCCGCCGAGCGGTACTCGAGGTGTGTATAGCGGCCGTGGTCCTGCGCGCCGCCCAGGCGCCAGGCCCACCGGACGGTCCGGCGCTCGGGAACGGGTTTCGTGAAAGAAATGCGCACCCAGTCGGACCCGGGAACGGGTTCGGCTGCTAGACCCTCGATTTCAAGCGCCTCGAGCCACGCTTGCGGAGCCTCGTGGAAACCCGCGGTCGCGGGCCAATCCGCGGCGTCACGTGAAGAAGCATTGCCCGCCGCGCCCATTGTGCCCACGATTAGCGCGGCCACAGCGGGAATTCGTGAAAAATGCATCAATGAAGCCTCCAGGAACTGCGTGTGCGAGCTAGCATAGCGGTTTTTGCGTTTGGATGGAAGCGGAGGCCGAAAACACTTACAATAGAGGCTCTTCATGCATGGGATGTCGCTATGGAAATCATCGCATCGCACATCAAGCGGCCCGAGGGCATTTTGCTGGATATGGGCGGCGTGCTCCAGGATGCCAATGTGACGTGGAGCGCGGAGAGCTGGGCGCGCGGCGTGCCCGCGGAGCTGGGCAGCCCGGAACCGTTTGATTGGTTTCTTGCGATGTCGCGGGACTGCCTCGAACGGTTTCTGGCATTGCCGCCGCCCCGCCCTGCGATGGACGTGCGGCCCGTGATTGCCGAGTGGCTTCACGAAGCGGGGATGGATGCGTCTCGCGAAGCGGTCGAGAAATGGTTTCGCTACATGCTATGGTGGGAGGCGCAGCCGATTTACGGGTTTGTTCAGCCAGCCCTCGAGCGGTTGCACGCGATGGGATTTCGCATGGGGGTGGTGTCGAATTCGCTGATGCCGGGCGATGCGTTGCGCATCAACTTTGAAAATGCGGGGATTCTCGAGTATTTCGAGGCGATTGTGTTTTCGGCTGAAGCGGGTGTGAACAAACCCGACCCGCGCATATTTGGCGTCGCGCTCGATGCGATGGGGCTCGATGCCGAGTCAGCGTGGTTTGTGGGCGACAAACCCCAGCGCGACGTGCTCGGCGCGCATCGCGCCGGATTGACCGCCGTCCTGGTCGACAGCGAGCATACGGGCCGGGTTCACGACAGTCCGGCGCATATGCCCGAGGTGCGTATTCGTGATCTCGGGGAATTGCCCCGGGTATTTGATCAATTGCAGCAATAGAGAAAGGGAGCGCATTCACATGAAACGGTTGGTCTTGCTTGCAACCATGGGAGCCTTGGTCATGACAGGTTGTGCGACGTTGGAACGGTTAGACCGGCGAACGACGGGCATCGAGGTGATTGCCCATCGCGGCGCGAGCGCGAAAGCGCCCGAGAACACGTTGGCCGCGTTTCGCCTGGCCCACGAACTCGATGCCGAGTGGTTCGAGCTGGACTGCATGCTCACCAGAGACGGCGAGGTGATCGTCATTCACGATTATACGGTCGACCGCACCACGAACGGCGAAGGCGCGGTACGTGACCTGACCCTCGCCGAGATCAAGACACTTGATGCGGGCTCGTGGAAACACCCGGATTATGCGGGTGAACCGGTGCCCACGCTTGCTGAATCGCTTGATTTTGCCAAGAACAAGATCGGCGTCTATGTCGAGATCAAACCCTGCGACGACGACACCGAACTCGAGAGAGCGCTTCTCGAACGTTTCAACGATGTGCCGGTATTGGCGCACGCCGACCGGGCGGCCGCCCTCGAGATGATTGCGGCAAGCGCCTCGCTCAATTACGAAGTCACCAAGAAGGTCATCGCCCTGGTGCGCGAGCGGAAGATGGAACGCGAGATCGTCATTCAATCGTTTTCGCCCATCTGCTGCGCGGTGGCCAAGCTCGCGGCCCCCGAGTTGCGCGTCGAACTGCTGACCGGCCTCGATCCCGACGAGCACGCCAAATGGGAAGCCGCCACGCGATGGGTCTTCCTGCTCGGCCTCGACGGATGGAACCCCAGCGGCAGAGGCCTGACGCCCGGCCGCCTCGCCGCCATGCAGGCCGCCAACCGCGCCGTCAACGTATGGACCATCAACGACATCGCCGAAATGCGCAGGTTCGCCGTCCTCGGCGTCGACGGCATCATCACCGACCGCCCCGGCGCCGCCCGCAGGGTATTGGCCGAAATGGGGCAATAACCGCCCGAGGAAAGGATTGCCCCGGACACCGCGCTGCAAGCAAGGCGAGACCAAGTCCGGAGCAGGCGCCGGTTCTCATTTTCCAGAAAGGTGGCGCAGTAGCTTGCGCGCTGTGTCGCAGTTTCCCGACCGCGATGCTTTCGGGGCCCAAGGTCTCCATCGATTGGCCGCTGGCCGCAGCGCGCCTCAGATTTTGGCCTTGGTTTGGCGCAGGTGTTTGCGGAAGCAGCGTCTGCGCCATTTGGTTTCTTCTTCGGCGTAGACTTGTGTGATGAGTTTGTTGAACCCTTGGGCGAGTTCTTCGGGGGTCATGTGTTTGGGCACGAAGTTGACGTCGTACAGGGTGCATTTGTGCCACGCGCCGGGTTCGATAATGCGGCCTTCACGGAGCAGCCGGTCGTAGAGCGGGGTGCCGGGGAATGGCGTGAGCACGGTGACTTGGACGTCGAACAGCTCGGTCTCGTGACAGAAATTATAGACGGCGTCGAAACAGCCGGGGCCCTGGGTGTCCATGCCCAAGACGAAACACCCGAGGACGGTGATGCCGTGGGACTGGATTTTCTGGATGGCCTCGGCGGCGTTGCGCATGTGGAAGCTCTTCCAGTCGCTCTTGAGTTCGAGCCC
>SLSB01000540.1 GCA_007130675.1 Candidatus Hydrogenedentota bacterium
CATGCACATCAGGCTTTGAAGACGCCTCGTAGAGGGCCTCGAACAGCTTCGTGGCAGCACCTCCTGATATATCGCCCTGAATGGCGCCGGGGAGGATGGTCAGCGCGCGAAGCTTGGGCCTTAGAAGTGTCTTGTATCCTATGCCCAAAGGGAATTCGAAAGCGCCGGCCAAGCCGGCGGCCATGGCGATGGGCGTCTCCTCGCGAAACAAGAAGACCGCGTATGGCTTGGTTCCTTCCCGGGACGCGTCAAGGGTTGCAAGAAAAAGGTCGATATCGGAATTCGGGTGGGTTTGAAGCGTTTCCCACGCGTCCCGCATATCTTCCACGCCGTCTCGCGACGTGATGGTTGTGACGGTGTATTCATCGCCTGGCTGCTCATTCGCCATTTCAACGCTTACCTTCATCTTGGATACGGTACTGCCTGGTCCGGCCGACACAGACCCCCAGCGGGGTTGTTTTCGGGCGCAGAATCCCCTTTCCGAGTGCAGCAAGGATAGCCCGGATATTTCACAGCTTTCAACGGCGGGCATCCGAGCCTTACGCGCTAACGGTTTTGCATGAATGAAGTGCGATTCTCAGATGCCGCAGGCTGCCGTGAAATGTCCCAACACAATCTATTTGCAGAAAAAAGCAGGTGCATGCTTGGCAACCCATGCCTGTGACACACGAAACGTGCGTGATTGACCGCGCGGTCACTGTGACGTCGATCCGGCAAGCCGCCTCCGCCAGAACCGCTTGATGCGGTCGAGAAACCCCAGCCGGCCCAGCACGGCCTTGACAGTCTTCTCCGCCCCGGACAGCACCGTGCGCGCCATGTTGAATCCCATACCAAAAGCGGTCGGTGCGAAGATGGTCAGGGTGACCGTCTGTTTCGAGATGTCGCAGAACCGCTGTTTATATGCATAGTCGCCGGGACCGAAATCGGCCATGCGTGCATCCGTGTGTTCAGACAGGTCCTCAATCATTTTTGCCATGAGAATAGTCCCGGTACCGGGGTTGAAATGGTCCAGAGCCGGATCGCGTCCGACATAACTGACGTGGAAAGTGTCGCCATACAGCCAGCCCACCCAGTAAGCGCATGGCCGCTCGCCAACACTGAGCAGATAGCCGCGCCATTGGCCCCGTTCAGCCAGCGCGAGTAGCCAGCGGCGCATTGCAGGGCTGTTCACAAAGCTCGAGCCCAAGTGCCGCTGATAGGTTTGCTGAGCAATGGCTTCGGCGGCGGCGGCGAACTCGTCCACCTCGCCAGGATGTGTGAAAAGGCGGTACCGCAGTGCATCCGAATCGTCTTTGTCTTCTTCCTCGAGAAGGCGGCAGGCTTTCCGCAGCGGCCGCCGATGCTTTTCCTTCATTTGACGGTAGAACGCGTCGATGGATTCCGGCAAGGTCATGCCATAATGCAGTCCTGCCCAGGGAGCATAATCCCGGCACAAGACGCAGGGCTTTCTGAGCGCCAATTGCGTTACATCAGTGCCCTCGTCGAGGTCGAGTATCCGAACGGCATCGGCCTCGCGCCTGCGCAAAAGGGCCAGAAGTTCGCCGACCAGCGCCTCGGCTGCTTCGCCCTCGAGGTCGCCCTGAACCGCTCCGGGAGCCACGCTCATCATGCGCACGCGAGGACTTAAGAGGGCTTTGTATCCAACGCGCAACTCCTGCGCCATGGTATGCATCAGAGCCAGCATCATGCACTGTACCTGGCCATTATGGGATACTACGATGGCACAAGGGCGGCTGTCATCCGCCTCATCGCCGAACTTGGTCAGAAAGAGATCGATGTCGGCATTCGGATGCCGCTGAAACGGCGCAAGAGCGTCCTTTTCAGCCTCGATTTCCTCCATACTTCGAAGCACGCGAACGCTGTACTCACTTGATGCGCTGTTCCTGTTCGAATCCGTCATATCCCTCTACCGCCCATCCGGGACCCTTCGAACGACCTGGCTCGTTAGCCATACTTTGTTGCGGTCCCCCGCAAGCATAGGACTCTACATCAGGCAAAGCAAGAACGCGCGCACCTTTGGACTGTCGCCTTTGTGCCGTATAAGCGCGCTGTAAAGGAGAAAGAGGTGCGGCCTTGGATGCCCGTCCGTTGAAAACTATGAATATCCGGGCCAGCAACAATCCGGTGCCGGCATCCTGTCGGCCCCTCGTTCCGCATAACAAGGCAGCCGGGGAGCGCTCCCCGGCTGCCAGCTTCATAAGCTGTTTGCGTGTTCAGTGGATACTCAGGCGCTCTTTTTGCGCATCCGGAACGTGGCGAATCCGGCCAGACCCAGGCCCAGCAGAACCATCGAAGACGGCTCGGGAACGATGTACCGGCCCATCAGCAAGTCATTACCGCACTCGTAGGTGTAATGGAAGGTAATGTGGTCCAGGCCCACGAGCGGGTCATAGTCGAACAGGAACCCAAGGTCGATCTGGACCACATTGTGCCAGCCTTCGCCGTTGACCAACCAGGAACCGTCCAGGAACGGGATATCGTTATCCGGGACCGTCTGATAGTCGAACGCGCCCGACCAAACCGCCTCGGCATATTCGTCGTTTACGCGCCACGGATTCGCTCCTGGAATATCGGTGGCCCGATCCAGCAATGTCTCTTCGTTCAGCCTATACAACTCGAACCCGGGCGAACCGTTGACTTCGTGCGTGAAGAATCGGATCGCATAGTCCCACCCGAAGGTGTTGGCAATTGCCGGCTCGCCGACACCCGAGCCAGCGACATCCGCTCCATACACCGCATCTCCATCGATGTCGATGAACAGGTCGCCCGGAAGATACCAGCGATCCTGGGGCTGATAATACACCCCGTTTTCGAAGTCGAAGCCCCCGACCATCGAGAGCACCCCGCGGTGGCCCGCATAGACATCATAGAACATCCCCTCGAGGTCCCAGATTTGTCCCGGCAACGCACCGGGCGAAACTTGATTGTCCTCGCCCACAATGGGATCCCCCAAATTATCCCAGATGGTGATCTCATCACC
>SLSB01000056.1 GCA_007130675.1 Candidatus Hydrogenedentota bacterium
GCCATTCGGGTGCGGGAACTGACGGAGGCCGAACTGATGGCGGTCGAGCATTTCGAGGCGAATGCCGGGCCGGCGGAACTGCCCAATCCGTGGTTTCGGCCGTGGGTCTGGTGGACGGCCGCGGGGGTGCTGGTTGCCGCACTTGGCGCGGGAGTGGCCGTGCTGTTGTTGAGGCGTTTGCGTGAAATGCGCATCGAGCCCGCTCGTCCGCCGTGGGAAACCGCATATGACCGTTTGCGGGAGCTGGATGCGGCAAAGTACCCCGAGCAGGGTGAATACGAGACGTTCTACGTCGAGTTGTCGGGTATTGTGCGCGAGTACATCGAGGATCAGTTTTCTATTCATGCTCCCGAGCAAACGACGCCCGAGTTTCTGTCCGAGGCGGCTCGGAGCGGCGCGCTCACGGATGCCCACCAGCGCCGTCTGGCGAGGTTTCTCAAGCATTCTGACCGCGTGAAGTTTGCGCAATACGAGCCGTCCATCGACGAAATGGAGCGCAGCTTTGTTTTGGTGCTGCGTTTTATTGACGAAACGATTCCTGTTTTGGAAGAAGGGGCTTCGCCCGAGGACGAAGCGGCATGAGTTGGTTTCAGGCCAATATGTTCATGCATCCGTGGCTGCTGTTGCTGGCGCCGTTTGTTGTGCTTCTTTTCGCGTTCGAGTGTTTTTCGCGCGCGGCGGGGGCTATCAGCATCTCGACAGGAGAAACCCTGCGGGCGGTGGGCAGTGCGCAGCGCGCGGTGTTGCGGCGCCTTCCCGCGTTGATGCGTGCGGTGGCCCTGCTGTTGCTTCTTGTGGCGCTTGCCCGTCCGCTCACGGGGATGCAGCCCCGGCATGACCGCGCCGATGTGGTGGATATCATGCTGTGTGTGGACGTGTCGGGAAGCATGGCGGCCCAGGATTTTGCGTCGAAGGGCACGCGCATGAACCGGCTGGATGTGGTGAAGGAAACCGTGCGCGGTTTTATCGAGAGCCGCAAACAGAGGCCCGAAGACCGTTATGGCTTGGACCGGCTGGGCCTGATTCTGTTCGCGGGATATGCGTGGACGCAGTGCCCGCTGACACTGGATTACGCGTTGCTCGAGCGCGAGCTCGATTTGGCCTACATTGACACCCGCAACCCGCGAAAACAGGGGACGGCCATCGGCTCGGCCATTGGATTGGCGGTAAGCCGGTTGCGGCGGTCGGAGGCCGAAACGAAGGTCATCATTCTGCTTACCGACGGTCTTAACAACGCGGGCGAACTGGACCCGATCACCGCGGCGCATCTGGCCCGCGAGTATGGGATACGGGTGTACACCATTGGAGCGGGATCGCAGGGCGAGGTGCTGGTGCCCCGCCGCAGCCTGTGGGGCGAGACCATGGTGCCGGCCTATATTCCAATTGACGAGGAGTCTCTGGAGCGAATCGCCGAGATCACGGGTGGGCGGTTCTATCGTGCGACGGACACCGAATCGCTGGTTCATGCGTATCAGGAGATCAACCAGCTCGAAACTTCCGAGATTGAGATAAGCGACTATTATGAGTACGAAGAAGGGTTTCTGCCTTGGGCGCTGCTGGGCGGTTTGACGATGCTGGGCGCGGTATTTGTCCGGCGGATGTGGTTCGAGCCGATCCCGTAGGAGGATGTGTTTGTGACGTTTGGTTTTGGCTTTCCCATGACGCAGTTGCCGTTGTGGCTTGCCTTGGGTGCTGCCGCACTATTGTTGACAGCTGCGGGGCTGCACTGGCTCGAACGGCGTCGCACACGGCGGCTCTCGCGTTTTGTGCAGCACACGTTGCTTGCGCCGCTCTTGAAGGGCTATGACGAGCGGGTGCGGCGGCCCTTGTTCTGGTGCACGGCGTTGGGGGTGGGGTTTTTGCTTCTGGCGTTGGCGCAGCCGCACTGGGGGAGCGCGTGGCAGGAAGTGCGCAGGCACAGCCGCGATGTCCTCGTGTGCCTGGATGTCTCGAAGAGCATGCTTGCCACCGATATGCTGCCGAACCGGCTCGAACGGGCCAAGCAGAAGGTTTTCACCTTGCTGGACGAGTCGCCCGGAGACCGGTTCGGGCTGATCGCATTTGCGGGCGCGGCGGGGGTGCAGTGCCCGCTGACGCTGGATCACGGTTACTTTCGGGCGGTTCTGAATGCGGTGGACACCGACACGATAAGCCGCAAAGGCACGGACATCGAGGCGGCGCTCGCCGAGGCGATGCAGGTATTCAAAGACGAAGACGCGAAGACCGACGATTTTGCGCGAGACACGCGCGCGATCCTTCTCATATCGGACGGGGAGCAGATCTCGGGCGACGCCGTTGCGATGGCCCAGGAAGCGGGCCGGTATTCGCGCATCTATGTCATTGGCGTGGGTAGCCCCGAGGGCGCCGAAATCACGATCCCGGATTGGATGGCCCGCGAACGGGCGCGCGGGGGGGCTGTACGCACCATGACCCACATATCCAAACTGGACGAGGAGACGCTGATCCGCATTGCGGAGGCGGGCAACGGTCCATATGTGGCCGCTACGCCCGATGATTGGGACATCAACCAGATCCGTGAAGCAATGAACCGCCTTGACAGCCGCCTGGTCGAAAGCGACGTTCGATTGCGTCTAGTTAACCGCTACCAGTGGCCGCTCGCGGCGGCAATACTCTTGTTTGCCGCCGAGGGCTTTTGGCTTGCTGCGATGCCGTGGGTGCGTGTCTGGCGGGCGCGGCGTAGTGTGCCAGGGCAAGGAGAAGCGCAGCATGGGTAATGCGGCACGACACAAAGGCATGAACCGCGGATTCGTCCTGGCGGGTCTGCTTTGCGTTGTTCCGTTTTATGCCTGTTTTGCGCAATCGTTTCGGGAGCGCATCGAGTACGGGAACGCATTGCTTAACAGCGGCAATTTCGAAGGGGCGCGCGAGGTCTACCGCAATCTCCAGATCGAAAACCCCGAAAACGCAATAATCTATTACAGTTTGGGCTGTGCGGATTATGAGGAGGCGAAGGC
>SLSB01000431.1 GCA_007130675.1 Candidatus Hydrogenedentota bacterium
AAGGTGCGTAGGGTGTGAAGGGATTGGAAAGAACCGGAAGAACTGCCGAGGCCAGTGCGCCCGCTCACAAATCGCGTTCGGCAATTCGCGTGGCTGGCGCTATCTTGTTATGCTGAGGGCCACCGCTCGATGCGCATAGGTGTGGGGATATTCAGGAATTCGTTTGCACGGGGCAAAGACGGGGGATCAGATTATGGATTGGCGACCGTATGATGCCGCGAAGGATCGGGATGCTGTCCACCGTATGTGGCACGAAGTCGGGTGGAACGAACGTGACAATCCGCTGCATGAGGAGCGGCTGGACTTGACGCTTTCCGTCAGCAGCTCTGTTGTCGCCGAATTGGGCGGCGCGGCGGAATGCGCGGTCATCGTGACACCGGGCGAAATGCGCTACATGGGCGCCGACCTTTCGCTGGCCTGCGTGCGGGCCGTTACCACCAGCGTGGTTGGGAAACGTCAGGGACTCGCGAAGCGATTGACGGCGCAAGGCGTTGCCCGCGAAGCGGACAACGGAGCGGAAGTTTCCTCGCTGGGCATGTTCGACCAGGGATTTTATGATCTACTTGGGTTTGGAACGAATACCTATCAGCACTTTTTTGACATCGATCCGGCTCATCTCGATATCGGCGTGCGGTTTCGTCCGCCGTGCCGTCTCACCGTGGACAACTTCGAGGAGATTCATCAGTGCCGCATGACCCGGCGGCGTTGTCATGCTTCATGCATCCTGATCCCGCCGGAAATGACGCGATCAGACCTGCTGACCTCGAAAACCGACTTCGGACTCGGCTACCGCGACGGGGAAAACGGCCGTCTTTCGCATGCGCTGTGGATTCACACGTCGAACGTGAGTGCGGGACCCTACGGGGTGGCCTGGATGGCCTATCAGAATACCGGCCAGTTGATGGAACTTCTCGCGCTACTGGCCGGTATGGGCGACCAAGTGCGCGTGATTACGCTTCGCGAACCGCCCGGGATCATGCTTCAGGACGTCCTCAAGAATCCGTTTCGCGAGTTCAGGGTTCGCGAAGAAGGCCAGTTCAAACTCAACTCGCGCGCATACGCCGTGTGGCAGGCGCGCATTCTCGACCTGCCGAAATGTCTGGCTAAAACACATTTGCGGTGTAATGAGCTGCGCTTCAACCTGAGCCTGTCCGACCCCATCGGCCAATATCTGGATGATAGCAGCACCTGGCGCGGAATAGCGGGCGACTATGTCGTCACACTTGGCGCCGATTGCGCCGCCGAACCGGGCACGGCCAAGGATCTTCCGGTCCTTCGCGCGTCGGTGAATGCTTTCACCCGTATGTGGCTCGGCGCTGTCTCCGCGACCGGGTTGTCTGTTACCAATGAACTGGCCGGCCCACCGGACTTGCTCGACGCGCTGGACTGGGCGTTTCGTCTGCCCGCACCGCACTTCGATTGGCCGTTCTAGCGCGACGCTCACGGGTTGTCTTGCGTGGCCCTCAGCGTGATACTCATAAGTCTTTGCGAATTGGCTGTTTCCCCGTATAATGGCGGCAGGGAGAGTGAAAACGCGGAGGAGGCTTTGCACGGCCAGGAAGGAGAGTGTTTCATGACGCAGCAAGACTGGGAACAGCAAGATGATACACAGGAGATTCCGACACAGCACGGCCCGGTTATGCCGCCACCGAAAAAAGGCGGGCTGCCCGGGTGGATTGTAGGGTGTGGCTTGGGCTGCGGCATTATCTTCGTCGCGGGTGCGGTGGGGATAGTGGCGTTGGGCGGTCTCAGCTATTTCGCAGCACGGAGGATGATGCAAGAGGGCAAGCGCGAAGCAATTGCTGAATTTGACCGCAAATATGACGAATACCTCGAGAGGGATGTGATTCCCGAGGAGCATCGACCGCTTTTTGACGAATTGCGGGATCTTGGCACGGATGAGGGGTCGTCTTTCTTCGCGGTTTTGATTTGTTACGCAGCGGTCGAAACCACCCTCAGGGATGAACAAGTGACGGAGAACGAAGTAAGACTCCTTTCTGAAGTGCGCGATTTCGTGAGAGAGAACCCCCAAGTCGGGATCTTTGGAATAGGCACGTTTATCGCTGAAAACCCTGAGTTGCACAGGGCATTTGAAGAGGCCCAGCGGGAATTCGGGGTGCCCTCGGAGCTGGACGCGATGGACGACCCGGCGGAACCGGCCGAAGCGCCGGCGGGTGGCTGATGCTGCTGCGGCGTTCTACCCGTTGAGGTTGAGCAGTTCGCCGAGAAGGTCAGCTTGTGCGCGGAATGCGTTGACGTTTGCCTCGAGCATGTTCCGGTCAAGGATTTGATTGACGGTCTGCGTGGTCAGATCCACGTTGGACATCTCGAGCGCGCCGGGGAGCACGGGCATTGGTCTCACGGCGGGCTGCGGCGCCCCGGAGGCGGCGGTCGCGGCGAAGAGATTTCCGCCCAGGCTCTCGAGTCCTTGCGGATTGGGGAATTGCGCCACTTGAATCTGCCCAATGATTTGCGGCGTGTTCTGTCCTGGGACAGTTGCGAGCACGGTACCGTCGCGGGCCACGGTCACGCTCGTTGTATTTGCTGGCGCCTGTATCGGGGGATCAAGGCGCGCGCCGTCCGAGGTGACAACTTCGCCGTTGGCGTTGAGGCCGAACCTGCCATCGCGAGTAAAGGTTGTGCGGCCATCAGGCAATGTGACCTGAAAGAACCCGTCAGCCGCGGCCACATCGAGCGGCCGGCCGGTGAGTTCGATCCCACCGGGCGCAGGATCGCGCGTGGCGGCCCCAAGGGTCACGCCGCCGGTTGCGGTTTCGACCGAGTTGGCGCGCGATGCTCGAAACCCGGTCGTGCGCATGTTTGCCACGTTGTGGGCGGTGATATCATTGCGGCGCTGGGCGGTGAGAATGCCGCTGGCGGAAATGTAGAGTCCCATGCCATGCCTCCGGGGTGCCGATTGTGTGTTTCTCGATAGCAAGTGTACCATATTCTTCCAGACGAGGCAGG
>SLSB01000415.1 GCA_007130675.1 Candidatus Hydrogenedentota bacterium
CAAGCTTCCTGGAACCCCGGTGGAACCCCAACAGAAAAAGGACCCACGCTTGATCTGCGTAAGTCCTTGGTATTGTTGGTGGGCCGCGAGGGAATCGAACCCCCGACCTTGGGATTAAGAGTCCCCTGCTCTACCAGCTGAGCTAGCGGCCCCCTCGGTATCTTGTACAGGGACCTGTGTGGGAGGTCCGCCGTCCAGAAACAAAAATGGAGCGGGAGACGGGATTTGAACCCGCGACGTCAACCTTGGCAAGGTTGCACTCTACCACTGAGTTACTCCCGCTCATTGAGAGCAATCGAGATGATAGCACAAGGTTGTGGTCGTGTCAATTCGGTTCAGCGAATTGTTCGGCGAATTGCAGAGGAAAAAGCGCCTGAGTACTGAGTGGCCCATGACAACAGCGTGCTGGACATCGATTCGGTTGCGGTGCACTCCGTTTCGCTTCTTGGGTTCCAGAAGCCACTTTTAGTCTTCTGTCGTTTCTTCGTTAACTGGACCGCTTTCGGAGAAACCTTCAGTTGGTCCCTGCGTTGGTACCGGCAATGCTGTATCCGGTCCGCCCCATCGCCTCCACACCCAGTAGATTATGAATACGCTTGCAACAGCGGCGGGAGCAACGGCGAGTTCTATCCACCACAAAGATATCTCTCCCATCAGCCCGGCCACGTGTGTGGCGCCGGCAACGGAATCGATGAAGGTGAAAAGCACGAACCCCCATAAGACCAGCCAATAGCGGCGCTTGGTGATTCCGAGTAACACGAGTGCCCGTGATGACATGTGACACAAGATAGCCAGGATACGCTCGACGGGCCCTATGAGCCAGATCAGTGGCGTGCTCAGATGGATCTTCTCGACGGCATCCCGCGCCTCCACCAGTTGTGGGTGATCAACAAGGGCGAAGGTGATTCCCGCGATTCCGGCCGCCAGGCCGAGTAGAATGGCCTCGAATGCTCCCGCCCCGGTTCCTACGGCTATTGCGCGGCTGGCATCTCGGCCGGGGGCGCGCCAGAGCAACACCAGCAGCAACGTGAGGCCGATCTCACACAGGCTCGATTCGATGCCCACATAGAGACTCGAAAGCGTGACGAACAGCCAGTAAGGACATTGGTCCTTGAGAAACCCCAGGAGGGGAGCGGTGGCTAACAAAGAAAACACCACCTTTATCGCCACCCCCACGACCCACAATCCGATCCCCACCGCGAACCACCGCAACTGTGCACCTGAAATACGCCACCACAATACGGCAGCGGCGCTCCCCACCAATACCATTCCCGTTCCGGACACGATCTGATTTGTGGCGACGGCATCCATATCAGCTCTTCTCCCCCGGCGGACACAGCAATGGGCCTTATCTGGAAACGCGCAGCAGGCCCGATTGCAGGAATCCGATTTGTCCACGCTGACATTGTTCTACTCTTGCATGCCCTGTCACGTCAAGCGGGAAGACTTTGCAGGCCGCTTGGGCGTACAATGTGGCGCGTGAATATGCAAACGGGTTATGACGTGACCATCGCGTGGCTGACGCGCGATGCGGGGCCTCTGCTCGAGAGGGCGCTCGATGCGGTCGCGGCTCAGGAAACGGACCGCACCATCGAGTTGCTGGCCGTGGACTCCGGGTCAACCGACGGCACTGTCAGGCGCTTGGAAGAGCGGGCCGTGCGTGTCATTCGAATCGACCCGGATGCGTTTGATTTTGGCACGACGCGTGATCGTGCGTTCGAGGAAGCGCGTGGAACCGTCGTGGTCAGTCTTTCGCAAGATGCAATCCCCGCACACGCGCGTTGGCTCGAAAACCTGCTTGCGCCGCTGGATGAGGACATGGTCGCGGCGTCGTGCGGGCGCTCGCTGCCCGATCCGGACCGTCCTGAGCGGCAATTCCCGTGGGAAAGCAACGGTTTTTTCTATTTTACGGCGGAGATGCGCAGGTTTCGGGAGTCTTACGGGCAGGGCCTGTCCAACGCGAATTCGGCCGTTAGACGCGCGGTCTGGGAGCAACTACGGTTCGGGCCGCAAATTATCGGCGAAGATTTTTGTTTTCAGACCAAGCTGCATGCATCGGGGTATCGGGTGGCCTTTCCTGAAGACGCGCCGGTGCTGCATCATCACGATTATGGGGTGGGCAGCCTGTGGAGACGCTGCCGGAGCGAAGGGTTGGGTCTGCGCGCACTCGGCTGCGCTTACAAAGAGATTGACCTAGTGAAAGACCTGCTGAGTCCAAGAAAGTACGTGGTTTGGGGGCGCGACCTGCTTCACGGCCGCCTCACTACGCCCGCGAGTCTTCTGTTTCCGGTGCTGCGGCCCTGCGCGGTGTATACCGGGAGCCGCTTTGGCAGAAGGCGCCGCCCGTGAGCAAGCGGCTCCAGGAATACTATGCGGCCAACCCCGGCATGGTCAGCTCGCCGTTCGGAGGCGTGGACGGCATCGATCGTGACCTGATGCTCGAGGTGTGGGACCGGCTGGGGATCGATTTCGAGGGCCGCCGCGTGCTCGATGTGGGCTGTGGACGGGGATTTGCCGGAAATGTGGTGGCCAAGCGCGGCGGCGAGTATTTCGGCGCGGACCTCGTGGCCAGCCGCGAAGGACTGCGCATGGTTCTTGCAGATGGGGGCGCGCTCCCGTTTTCCGATGCCGCGTTTGATGCGGTGCTGTGCATTGACGTCTTCGAGCACATGCCGGATCCGGCCACGGCCGCGCGCGAGTTCAACCGGCTGTTGCGTCCAGGAGGATTTGTCTTCCTTTCGGTGCCCAATTACGGTAATGTAGCAGGGTTGGTAAAGAAGGCGTGTGAAACCTTCGGCCGTTACGAGAAAGACACGTGGGCGCCATTTGGCGGGTGGAAACCACAGGAATTCGAGCAATTCATGACGAGCGGGCGGGTGCGGCGGGCTTTCCGCGAAGGGGGCTTCCAACGCCTCGAAGTGCTGGGCCATGCGGGTGAGGTGGTCGGTGGATTCTTTCCC